>JAIRTS010000087.1 GCA_031254795.1 Treponema sp. | reverse complement strand
CTTACTATAGCTGTTTCAAACAAAATAGTCAAGAGCCGATCAAAATTTTTTACAAATTTTCTCTCAAAATCGCTTGACAAAAGATCAATAATATGTTTCTATATAGAGAAGCATTGCGCAAAGCGTACGCATTGCAACGCAAAAGCGCGAGAAAAAGTCAACAAGGAGAAAACAGTGGCAAAGAAAATGCCGACCAGACTTTATTTAGCCGAGGATGAGATACCCTCGTCATGGTTCAATTTACGGGCTTTCATGAAGGATAAACCCGATCCACTTCTGCATCCGGGAACATTAAAACCCGCGACTGCAGACGATTTAGCGCCGGTGTTCTGTAAGGAAGCCATCAAACAGGAACTGGACGAGACAACGCCGTCCATCGCCATACCGGAAGGGTTGCAGATGTTTTACCGCGCCTACAGGCCTGCGCCGCTTGTCCGCGCCTATTTTCTGGAAAAAGCGTTGGAAACGCCCGCAGAAATATACTACAAGTTTGAAGGGACAAACACATCCGGCTCGCATAAACTCAATTCTGCGGCGGCTCAGGCGTATTACGCAAAAGAAGAGGGGCTTGTCGCGCTGACCACGGAAACCGGCGCCGGACAATGGGGTTCCGCAATGGCAATGTCCTGCGCTTTTTACGGACTGGGTCTCACGGTTTACATGGTGAAGATAAGCTCCGAGCAAAAGCCGTACCGCAAAGCGCTCATTGAGACCTACGGCGCCCATCTTATTCCTTCTCCATCAAACACCACGGAAGCGGGCAAAAAAATTCTTTCCGTTGATCCGAATACGACCGGCTCTCTAGGTTGCGCGATCTCCGAAGCTGTGGAAGCGGCGGTCAACACCGACAAATGCCGGTACGTGCTTGGCAGCGTTTTGAATCATGTGCTTTTGCATCAGTCAATTATCGGGCAGGAAGTGAAGGCGGCTTTTGACAAGTACGATGTCAAACCCGATGTCATCATTGGATGCGCGGGCGGCGGTTCAAACCTCGGAGGACTCATCGCGTCGTTCATGGGGGATCGGTTGGCCGGAAAAAACAGCATTCGCTTCATCGCGGTGGAGCCCGCTTCCTGTCCGTCATTCACCCGGGGGAAATATGCTTACGATTTTGGCGACACCGCGAAAACCACGCCGCTTATCAAAATGTACACGCTTGGCAATGGGTTTATACCTTCGTCAAATCATGCAGGCGGCTTGCGGTACCATGGCATGAATTCAACCCTGTCCAAACTGTACCATGACGGATTCCTCGAAGCCCGCGCCGAAACGCAAACCCAGGTTTTTGACGCGGCGATACAGTTTGCGAAAGCCGAAGGAATCCTGCCCGCGCCGGAGTCTTCCCATGCAATAAAGGTCGCTATTGACGAAGCCCTTGAGTGCAAGCGTACAAACGAGAAGAAGGTCATTCTTTTCGGACTCAGCGGCACCGGCTATTTTGATATGAGCGCGTACATGGCGTACAACGCCAAGTCCATGACCGACTACATTCCCACAGACGAAGAACTGGAAAAGACGGGCTTCGCGTCACTGCCCAAAGTGGATTTATAAAAGGCTTTCGCAATCCACGTGGTCGAAGGAGGTGGCTGTCACTCTATCAGCGCCACTTCGGTTCTGCCGAACCCGCCCAATTCCGGGCGGGAGAAGTGGAAATCAGCGATGCGCTGGTCTTTTTTAAGAAAATCGTGTACGCCTTTTTGCAGGACGCCCCCGCCCTTGCCGTGTATAACGGCGAATTCCTTTAAGCCCGACAAAACGGCGTCGTCGATCTGCCGTTGCAGGACTTCCAAGGCTTCCTCAAGGCGCATGCCCAACAAGTTGAGTTCCATAACCGCGCTTGATCCACGCGATAAATCGGCGACAACAAGCGCGGGCTTGAGTTGTTTTTGTACACTTTGCGCGGACCGCACCGGCGTAAGCTCTTCCGCAGGAAAAGTCATGCGGAGCGAGCCGATTTCCACAAGCCAGCCGTTCTTTTCCTGACGGATGATCGTTCCCCGTTGCCCATAGGAAGCCACCAGCGCCTCGGCGCCTTCAACTAGGGGCGGTGGCGGTTGGGAGTCCGCCAGTGTTTGAGCCGTATTATCATGCTCCTTGCGCTGATCCCGCAACGTCCGTTCTTCCTCATCCAAAGAATTCGCTTCGTTTGCAACGCTTTTTTCCAAATCATTGAGAAAATCTTTCACTTTAAGCGTTCTTTCGCGGGTTATTTCTCTTTCTTTCACCTCCCGCACCAGATTCTCAAGAGTTTTCCGGCTCTCGTCAAGCAGTTTCCTCAACTTGCCCACTTCACCTGATTTAATCTCCACTTCTTTTTGCCTAAGCCGCAATTCCTTGAGATCAGCCGCGCGTCGTTCCTCACGCAGGCGCTTCTCTTCCTGTCTGCGTTCTTCGGCGGCGGCGTCCAGTTCGCGGTGTTTCCGCTTGAGTCCCGCAATGAGCGATGATACGTCCGCCCGCTCTTCATTGAGGTAGGAATGCGCTTTTGCAATGATTTCCGCCTGCAACCCATTGCGTGAGGCGATATCCACAGCGCGGCTTTCTCCGGGAATACCCATGACAATGCGGTACGTGGGTGAAAGCGTCCGGCTGTCGAACTCAACCGAGGCGTTTTCCACATATTCCCGCGTGTAACCGTAGTTTTTCAAGACGCCGTGATGGGTGGTGACGATGAGAGAAACCCGCTTTTCAATCAGGAAGTCGAGAATCGCCATGGCGATAGCGCTGCCCTCTTCCGGATCAGTGCCGGAACCGAGTTCGTCAAGCAACACGAGCGATTGAGAGGAAGCCGACGCGGTAATCGCCGCGATGTTGATCATGTGCGCGGAAAAAGTTGAGAGCGACTGGCTTATGGACTGCTCGTCTCCGATGTCGGCGAAAACGTCGTCAAAGACCGGAAGACTCGTGCCTTCGGCGGCAGAAACCGCAAGTCCACTCTGGTTCATCAAGGCGAAGAGTCCGACGGTCTTGAGGCTTACGGTCTTGCCGCCTGTGTTCGGTCCCGTGATGACGACCGCGCCCTTGCCTTCATTCATGCTAAAATCGACCGGTACAGCGGAACGCCCCAACAGCGGATGACGTGCCTGCTTGAGCGTCATGATCCGGCTGTCGCGGGCGCCATTTTCGCTCTCTTTCGCAAAGACGCCTTGTATGTCCTTTGAATAACGGGCTTTCGCCCGTATAATCTCAATGCCAATGATTTTCTCGTGAAAATCAGCCAATATTTCACGGCCTTCGGCGATTTTTGTTGTCAATTCGCGCAGCACACGGAGGACTTCCGCATCAAGACGGCGTTTCTCAATAAGAATGTCGTTGTTTTTCTCAACAACATCTTCCGGTTCGATAAACAGAGTCTGTCCGGTCGCTGAAACCTCGTGTACGATACCCCGAATTCGTCCACGAAAGTTGGCTTTCACCGCAAGTACAGCCCGCCCGTCCCGCTGAGACGGCACCGTTGATTGCAACATACGCCGCGACTCCTCGTTGCCAGCGTACCGGGACACGGCGGCTTCAAGTTCAGCGGCAAGCCGGCGAATCCGGCGGTTTATCTCCTGAAATTCAGGCAGGTCTTTGAGACTGCCGTCTTTGTTGAATATGCGGAACACCTCGCGGGCAAGGCTCGTACAGTCCGGTATGGTTTCCGCAAGCGAACGGAGCGGCGTGTCTTTCGAGGAAGGAGGGACGAGCCAATGTTTAAGAGTCCAGCCGCGTTCAACGAAAAGCCCTATGGCGAACGCTTCGTCCGGCTCAAGGCTCGCGCCTTCAACCGCGAGTTTCGGAAGCAGAAACCCTATATCGGGAAGACTCTCTTGTTTTTCCTCATCGCCGCTTTTCATGCGTTCAACGGTTTCCGAAACAAATCCTTTGAGCCGCCGGATATCATCCGGGTCAACAAGCGGCTTTTCGGCGAGAATGCGCCGTTTCGCCTCCTCGCTAAACGAGCAGCAGGCGACGCGGCTTCTGATTGCATCGAATTCAAGAATACCTTCGGTTTTTTCGTTCATAACGCTACTATACCATAAAACGCCCGCATAGCAACGGCCCGCCATTCCAAGCGCGGCAAATTTTTCACCCAATCTTGCAACTATTTTCTCCATTCCGTTGTTTCATAAAAGTATGAATCCACATATGAAACATATATTCTTGCGTGTATATATTGCGCTGACAAGCGTACTCCTTGTTCCAAGCGTTTTTTCAGACACACTGGACGCTCTTATCGATCCTTCGTGGAAAGCGGCATTGCTCGCAGGCGAATCTGTGACGCGACTTGCCAAAAATCCGGCTGTTCCTGAACTGTCGCCCCATAACGCGCAGGTAGAGCGACTGACAGTCGAGATCATCAAAGAAATCAATCCTACGATTCTCACCGAAAGCCTCTATTTGTATAAAAAGCCGTCCGGCGCCACTTCATGGACGCAAGCTGAAAAGACAGCCCTTTACAACAACATGCTCGCCCTCAGTACGCTCAAAGGATTGCAATACTATTCGGTCAGCCATAAGGGGATGCGCACCTTTTTTGAAATTTCGCAGGTGATTGACGATCCGTCAACTCAAAAACCGGCGGATGATCCACTTCGCTCCGTGCCGCCTCCAGCCTTGACCGTGTATGCGCGTCAAAAAGATTTGACCTTTGGGGACAACATCTATCAATACGATTATTTCGCGTCTGAAAACACGCTGGCGCTTGTTCAACGGAACCTCACCGGCATGTCCCTCGGCATTGTGCCGGTTATAAGCAAAAACATGTTGCGTTCCGTGGTCGCCGTGATTGACGCTGAGGAATACTTGCTCATCTACTCGGCGTCTTTTGCAAAAACCATTTCCCTGCCGGGCGTCAAGAATCGTATGGGGCAGTCTTTCACCAACAGGGCGGAAGCCATTTTAGGCTGGTTTACCAAACAGGCGGACAAGGCGTTTGGGCGATGAGGGAAGTCTTTCAATCATCCGGAAGAAACCTTTTAACTCCCACAAGCCGTGGGGCAAAATACTTATCGGTAATAGGGGAAATGACAACACCCCGTCTTGGTCCGCTGGAAACCGCGTGTATTATGGAATCTTTGTCTACAAGGATCGCTGTGTGGTTTATTGAACCGGAGCCTCCCTTGTTGGCGGAGAACACGAGAACATCACCGGGCAAGGCGTCTTCCAGCCGGATGGTCTCCACGTCCGATGACCATAATCCCCGCGAGGAGCGGGGAATGTCCATGTTGAGGGCGTTGCGGTACACAAACCACACAAAGCCCGAACAATCAAACCCCTTCTCGGTTGACCCGCCACTACGGTAGGGTATCCCCTGCCGCTTAATCGCAAACTCAATGAGCGTCATCCGCCGGCTATTGACGCCTCCTTCGGAGTGTGCCGCCGCCTCCGCAGTTTCCGTATGCCGAACGGCGCCTTCTTCCTCTGTTTGGGCGCGAAGACAGTTGATGGAAACCACGCTCATTATAACGGCGGCAAGTGCTATTTTGACGTTCCATCCGCGCCAGATCTGTGGTTTGTGAGGCGCAAATTCGGCGAAGCTTTGACGGGCGCATGGAGGCTGTGCCTGGGCGTATATACCCATGCGCCGTTCCGGGCAATTATATTTATTTTTCATTTCTTTTCCAGGGAGCTTTTCTCAAAACTGCCGCTCCGCGCGTTTTGGGAGAGGTTCATTTTATATATTTTATATTGCTTTTAATAGTTTGTCAATGATTTTTAGAAATAATTGTTACGCCAAACCAAATTTTGTTTTATTTCATTCATAAATTTTGGTTTAACACTTTTAGCGCCGCACTGCGGGTCAGACGCCGCCGCCGAAAGTGGCGCGGACTGCGTTCCTGCTATACTGGAGCGCAGTCCCACGCCGGTGTATACGGTCGCGCCGCCGCGTTGCAACGCTACAAATCCACCGCTAAATTTTGCTCTTTCAAGTTGTGCTTTTCCGCAAAACCGGTGAGCATCAAGGTGAGCGCTCCATCGCCGGTTACGTTGCAGGCAGTGCCAAAGCTGTCTTGCAGGGCGAAAATGGTGAGCATGAGCGCGGTGCCGTTCGCGTCAAAACCGACTACGCTGATGATTAAGCCGAGAGACGCCATAACCGTGCCGCCCGGAACGCCTGGCGCCGCAATAGCGAATATGCCTAACAGCAGGCCGAACAGGATCATGGTGCCGGGCGCCGGAAGCGCGCCGTAGAGAATTTGGGAAACAACCATGACAAAGAACGTTTCGGTGAGAACCGAGCCGCACAGGTGAATGTTCGCGAACAGCGGGATGCCGAACGCCGCCATGTCCTTGCGGAGAGTTCCATCGTCGGCGGCTTTATTCGCGCAGCTTAACGCCACGGGCAACGTCGCGGCTGAAGACATGGTGCCGACAGCGGTTAAGTACGCGGGGCCGTAGTACTTTAATACTTTAAGCGGATTTTTCCCGGAGTATGCGCCCGCGAGAGCGTACAGAACGGCAAGCCAAATGTAGTGACCCAGCATGACGATGAGAATGACAATGAGGAAGACCGGAAGCTGGTTTGTGATCGAACCTTCGTAAGCGAGCCCGCAGAAGGTACAGCCGATGAAGAACGGCAGAAGTGGAATAATAATCGTCGTTACCACTGCGATAACAATTTTCTGGAATTCGTCCAAAAGCGATATGGTCACTTTTGCTTTTGTCCAGACTGCGGCAAGTCCGATGAACAGCGCCAGAACAAGAGCGCTCATCACCGTCATAATTTGAGGTATCGCAAGCTCAAATATAACCGTCGGCAGTTCGCGGTTTGCTTCAACGCTGGACACGATGTTGAGGTGCGGAATAATGCCATACCCCGCGAGCATAGACATAAAAGCGGCGCAGACACTGGAAACATAGGCAATAACAAGCGCAATTCCCAGAATTTTCGACGCGCTGTTTCCCAGCTTGGTTATTGACGGCGTTATAAAGCCGAGAATAACCAGCGGAATGGCAAACATGATAAGCTGACCCAGAATTTTCTGTACGGTAATCACGATCTGCATCACCGCCGCGTTAGCGATGAGCCCCACCACTATGCCGATTATCAACGCCAAAACCAGACGGAACGGCAAGCTTTTAAACAAATTCTTCATTTTCCTGCTCCTTTTCGCAAGTAAAATATTAACACGGTAAAAACCGTGGAAATTCCATACGATATGAAAAAGCGTCCGCGCGACACGCGCAACGCGGCGCGCCGTGTTGGGAACGCATTCATTCTTCCAGCATCAAGTGGATGATCTCTTCATCCGTTTTGCGCATACCCTCTTTGCCAAGGTAGCTGATGTTCCTGATAGTCGCTTCAAGCCCGCAGGCGATGATGCCGTCTCCGCCGTAGAACTGCTGACCGTTCTTGAACATGGTATAGCCCAGAATGCCGGCGTCCACGGACGCCGCGATCTTAGCCGCGCATGACGCTTTGGCGCCATCGCACACGATTCCCGACACGATGGCGAGCGCATTGACAATGGTGTGCGATATTTCTTCCAAGCCGCCGCCTTCCAAATAGGCGATGCCCGCGCCGGCGGCCGCTCCCGCGCTCACCACGCCGCAGTAGGCGGAAAGCCTTCCGATGCCGGTTTTCAGGTGAATGGTGATGAGGTTTGCAAGTACAAGGGCGCGGGTCAGTTTCTCATGCCCAACGGCAAGCTCTTTGGCGTACTCAATGACCGGCAGGGATGTCGTCATGCCCTGATTGCCGCTTCCCGACACGATGACAACCGGCATTTCGCAACCGTTCATGCGGGCATCTGACCCTGCCGCCGCCGCCGCTTTTGCGCGCACCTGAACGCTGGCGCCATAGTTTTTAAGCAGGACCTTGCCGATATTCGCTCCATAGTCGCTGATAAGCCCTTCTGTAGAGATTGCTGAATTGTACTCAATTTGGCGATCTATTATGGGGCGCACATCGTCTATGACGACCGTTTCCGCAAAATCCAGCACTCCGGCGACATTCAAAAGACTCCTGTCTGTCTCATCAGGCTCTTGCGAATCGGTTCGCTCGAAAATGACCGTCCCGTCTTTTTCGACGCGCGAAATATTGGTGTGAAAATCGGTGATTCTTACTTTTGCCGAAGAAGTCCCGGCAAAGACAGCGATCATGATGTCAAAAATCTTGTCAGTCTTTGCCATCCGCACCTCCATCGGCGTCTTTTCCAAAAACGCTTTCGTCTCCTTCTTTTGCGCCGCGTCAACTTCGGCGATCACCTCAAGCTTTTTATCGGATTGCCCGGCGACAATACCTATCGCCGTCGCCGCCTTTATCCCTTTAAGTCCGCCGGTATTCGGCACCACAACGCTTTTAACGTTTTTTACTATATTTCCACTGACTTCTATGCAAACCCGTTCAGGATAAGCCCCCAATGTCTCGCGGGCCCGCGCCGCCGCAAGCGCAATGGCGACCGGCTCGGTGCAACCCATCGCGACAATCAGTTCTTCCCGCAAAATTTGCAGATAGTTTTCATAGCGTGGATCGTTCTTGTTCATGTTCCCTCCAAAATAATGTTCTACAGTTGATTTTCTTATATAAGGATAGCACGGTATATTAATAATAGCAACTGTTTTTTTATTTTTTTTAGAGAAAAGTATTGTAACTATATATATAATAATATATTACAAATATAATTACTAATAATTAAATATTATAATACCAATTTACTTGGTATATTTTTAATCGCCGCAGGATAGTTTATTGGAAAGCGCGGGGTAGTTCATTCCCCGCGCACGCGAAGATTCCCCAAGGAGGGAACTCCAATGCCCCCGCAGATCTGTCGCGGGGATTGTTTATTATGCCTTTTTAGAAAATGTCAACATATTCGTTCAACCAATCTTAGAGCGCATTTCGCGTAGCAGGGCTGTTTACGGCCGAGCCGCTACTGCGGCGAAGCGCCCACAGCCCTGTTGCGAAAGAAAACCCGCCCGCATGGACGCGGGCGGGTTTTGCTTTAACCATTGTGTAAGGTCATTGTCACCATCGCCGTCCGTCTGACGGTTACAAGTCAGCATCGGTGGCGCCGTTTTTGAAGTCCCCCGGATAGGTTTTTGTTACGGTCTTTGCGCCAAAAACTACCTTGGTTTTGCTGTAATCACCAAACTGACTGTCGCGGCCAATCTCAGGAGCGGTGCCAGCAATACCAGTAAACGAAGAGTTGTCACTTCCATCAATGCATATAAAAACCTCCGTCTGGTTGGCGGCGAGTTCTTTTTTCATCTGAGAGTCAATGGCGAAAGACACGGTTGCTTTGCCATCAACGGTGATAGTTGCTTCTTTTGGCAGGTGTCCTGAAGCATCCTGAGGGGCAGTATTTCCTGTTGCATAAGTGATCCCCACGACTTTTCCAACATAGCTGGTCAAGCCGTCAATAGTAATTACGAATGCTTCGCCGCCGCTATCATCATCCGCGTCAGTTTTGCACCCCGCCACGGCCAGGGCGAATGTAAGCGTTGCCGCCAACATCCCGAACAACAAAAATCTGTTTTTCTTCATAGTAAAAAACTCCATTGCCAAAACGGTTCTTCCCGCTTTGGCTCGCGGGAACCTGCCGCAAAAGAGGACAAAATACGGAAAAAGTGTTATCCTTGTAACCGTATCTTACCTCCGAAAGCGCGCCGCTTCTTGCCAGATAGGTCGCTTTCGGGGCCTCTTTTTTCCAATGATTGGATGTACGCCGCTATTGCACGTACCGCATGAAAAACTCCCTTTGCCAAAACAGTTCCGCTGTTTCAGCATCGCGGTCTTTTCCCGCCGTCAAATTTATGTTCGCCGCTCAAGCGGAATAACACACCTGTTACGGAATTAAGGCCGAAACCAGCGGCCCCGCCGGGCATTGCTTCCCGCTGTCCCCGTAGTCGAACTCCACCACGTCCTTTTTTCGCATGGTAAAGAACGATTTTCGCAGAGCATCAGGGTTCGTGGGCGGCTTTTCGCCGGGCGCGACAACGCTGTACCAGACGCGGTAGCCCTTGTTCGCCGGGTCGTTGGGACTGCCAGTAACGTAGACGATCCGTATACCCAGCTCGTGCCGCCCCACCAGGTAGGTCTCCATCATGGCCTGCGCCGTGGGAGCGCCGCCGGGGGGGCTGGGTCGTGTCGTGGGGTTTGATGCCCAGGGCGACATAGTCCGAGTCCGCAAGCGGCGGGGCGAGGAAGTGGTGGCGTTTCATGTCTCGCATAAAGGCGATAAGCGCGTCGAACGCCTCCCTGCACCGGGCGGTGACGACGGGAGTGCGGGTGGTCTCGTTTTTAGCGGCGGACAGGGCACCGAGTTCCGTCAGAGTTGAGGCGGGGACGCCCCAATCGCCCGCTTTGGGTTCCGCGACGGCCAACCAGTCCCGGGCCATCGCCAGTTGTCCATCTCGGCTCGCCGAGAGCCAGTCGGTTGTTTTTGACATTCTCGTCCATAGTGCGATATAGACAAGGCACCCCGCCCCAACACACCGCCGCCCCCAGCCGCTCTCAAGAATCTTCGGAGATGGGGTGTTATGCGCCATTTACGCTAAATTTTTTGAAAATATGTTGACAAAATTATTGTAAAACGGTATGAATAAATGAGCTTGGTTCAAAATCCGGGTGGTTTCGAATCAAGCTCTTGGAAAAACCGGAAAAAGTTCAGTTTTTCCATTAAATCTAAGGAAACTATTCCAAAAGCTGAAGTTTTTAAACAGCTTTAAATGGTTGGATATTTTATGAAAAATAAAATATTGAGTTATGGAATAATTATTTTAATGTTTTTATAAATAGTTGCAAAACTGAAAATATAAAAACTTCTGTAAATCTGGATAAAGATAAAAAAATACTTGATAAAATTGTTAATCAAAATATAAGTTATCAAGAGTTTGAAGGTGTATATAAAGACGGTGAATTATATGCCTTTCAGCACGGATTTAGTCTTATAGATAATTGGAGTGGACTAGTATATGATATAGTGCTTTAGCTTAAGAAACATCAAGACCAAAATACTGACAAACTGCGGCGGGCTCATCTTCGCAAGTTGGAATTATGTCAATTAAAGCGCGTTTCATGTTCGCCCAGGATTTTTCAACCGGGTTATAGTCACGCGAACACGCGGGCAAAAGCAGTGCCCTCGCGCTGTGACGGCGGCATGGATTTTTAAGCTTTTTGGGCGGATGAAACGAGGCGTTGTCCATTATGACGGCCGTGCCTTTGGGCGCCGCTTTGACGAACTTCGTCCTGAATCACTCGACGAACGAGGCGCTTGTCGTGTTCCATGGATAGCATAGCGGGGCGACAATGCCGCTGCGGATCCCCGCCGCGATCGCATTGGCTCTTTGAAATTTCCCGCCGCTCTTGACGTCCCCGGGTCTCACTCCCCGGGGAGATATTCCGCGCTTCCGGACAAGTGGTTTGTTTATTCCGCTTTCGTCGATACAGGCGCGCGCTTCTGCGGGCGTTAGGAGTGGTTTTTCACGAAATTCCACTCTCGCCTCCTCGGATTTTTCCGAGCGGGCGAATGTCTTTTTTTATATGTGAAACCGAGGCTCGCCGGCCGCCTGCAAACGGAGGACGGCGAACAGCCGGACATCCTGGAAAGCTCGCGGAGACACGCGTCAGGCTTTTCCTCAACGGCCTTCCTCAGCGCGTCAGGGTCGGTTTTGCCTCTGCGTGTCCGCTTGGATTCGATCCTGACGCCGCCGCTTGTTTCCAGTGTTTCAATCCGCTGACAATAAGTCCGGGACGTTATTTTGAACGCCTCTTTCAATTCTTTGAATGTGTGTCCGGCTTGTTTGAAAGCTATCGCCGCTTTTCGGCAATCCGCGCTGTATGCCATATTAACGTTGTCGGATGATCCTATGAAAAACTTAATACTTGTTAGTGCAATGAATTATACTACAGGATTATTTGACATAGGAATAGAGATAATAAAAAACAATAATGGATATTATTATAAAGATGAATCTCAAAAAATAAAAAAATTATTTTGAGGTGATATTGTTTGGATAGAAAAGATAGAAGAAAATTGGTATTATTGTTCACTCACATAAAAATATAAAGAGCGCAACTTCGGCCATGTAACAAATTTTGTGTAAACGGCTATACTATACCAAGGAGCAAGCATGGCCTTTTCAAAAGAGCTTCTGGATGAAATCGTGAAGGACTACCCCGGCCCGGACGATTTTTATGGATCATCCGGGATCATGAGGCAGCTTGCCAAGGCGCTGGCAGAGCGGAGCATGGAAGCTGAATTGACCGGGCGTCTTGGCTATGAGAAACATGGCCAGGGTGAAAAACCGA
>JAIRTS010000081.1 GCA_031254795.1 Treponema sp. | reverse complement strand
GAAAAAATTTCAAAGGGACCCGTTTTCCATATACCCTCGCCGACATGAATAATTCCGCAACCGGCTTCTTTTACGGCGTTAAATGCGGCGGAAAAGGCTTCCGAATTGTCATGCCGCCCGTCTCCGATTGCGCCGAATGAGGTAATATTCCGTTCAAACACCAATTTGCTCCTATGCGCGCGTTAGGCGCCGCGCAAGAAATAACATGACCCTTGGCCATGTTATTTCTTCACAACAACTCCTTATATTGCGGCGTCTTTTTATATGAGACCAAAACAGGGGAAAAAAACCCTAAACGCCTAAACGCGGCCTGCGTTAACGCGCCCCGTTTTAAAGCGACCGCTTTCCCTCTCGCAAAAAAATCAGAAAGTCATTACAAATTTAAAAAATAAACCGCTGGTTTCAAAAATGTCATTG
Source organism: Treponema sp. (assembly GCA_031254795.1). Classification (GTDB taxonomy): domain Bacteria; phylum Spirochaetota; class Spirochaetia; order Treponematales; family Breznakiellaceae; genus JAIRKH01. The sequence goes on along the minus strand of JAIRTS010000081.1, from coordinate 4,602 downwards.
CTGGGATTGCTGGTGTCAAGCTGCCTGTATTTTATCTGTCCATCTGCCCTGCTTTCCAGCGTGGTGTTCATCGTCAGCCCCTTGTTTGTGTTGAAGCCAACGATAAAGCGCCCGTTGTTCACAAATTTGACGCCGGCATACACTTCAAAACCGTAATTTTCCGCAAGCGTGAATGTGAAGCTGTAATTGTCGTCGTTGGAAGACACGCCCGGAGCGGTCTGCCACAGCGCGTCCGCCAATGTTCCCGCGACAAAACCCGCGCCAAACAAGAAGCGGTTTTTATACGTGCATTGGGCGTCTATAGACAGCGAGATTATCGACAGCGGATCGCGGTAAATATGTTCTATGCCATAATAAGCGCCCGCAAGGTTTGCGCTCACTTCTATATCGCCCGATGTCAAACGCAGACCCGCGCCAAAGCCGGCCGCCAGCGTATTGCGGAAATTGGTGGTGGCGTTCGCTTGAGCGATACTGGCGGTGCCGCTCAACACATCAATGTTTTTTTCAAACCAGCCTACGCTGAATCCCACCGGAACGCTGACGGACGGAGCGGCGTCAACCGTATAACGCGCGGCGAATCCCAACGAATGTCCCGAATAAATGTTTGCCCCATTCAAAACGTACAACGCCTCAGCCGAAAGCGGATTGCCCGTGATATTGATATCGTGCAGTTTCAGCGAGGCGAATAAAGAAGGCGCGTATTTCCCCATCACAGGCAGTCCATGCTTGGACACGCTGCCGTCAACGTCGTAAAGGCGGGGAATAGCCTCGTCAAATTTGAAATTGCTTGTAAACGCGCCTGAAATCAGCGGCTTCTCCCGTCCATGAAGGTACTGCAATTCAAGCTCATAATTATAGGTGTTGGCTGTTTTCAGCATATACAAGACGGATTCCGTCTCATACTTTGAAACCCTGCCAAAATACGAGGACTCGGTTTTGTATTTTCCCGCCTTCAGCAACGCCTGCACCGGCAAATTATTAAGGGACAAAGCGTCAAAAACATTCACTTTTCCATACACCGAATCAAATGAAACGCCGAAGTCGTTTTTCCCCAAAGCCTCAAGCTGGAGCGGTTCATAGAAGGATCCCGATCTGCCCGTCGCCGTCATCTTAAAGTAGCCCTCAAGAAACGAGACAGGTTTATAAGAGATAATTACATTGCCGCTGATGTAATACCCGTTTTTCTCTCCCTGATCCGTATACGCGCCATCGCCCTTCCCGGATGACGCCATCTGCGCCGTCTCCGCGTTGCCAAGCGTATATATGGTGGTGAGATCTCCGGATACAGAAAAAGCCTCCGATTGCGCCCATGCCGGCGCCGCCATTAAAACCAGCAGGACGGTCGCGCCGGCCACGCTTAATTTTTTTATCACGTCGTTAATTCTTGACATACAAATCTCCTGATATCAGCACAATAAAACGCAATGCCGGAAATATTCAGTTTGATTATTGTATTTTTCTGTCATTGCGCCGCATGCGCGATGAAAATGACGGAATAATGAAAAAACTTATCGGCTTTTTAACTTTTCAAGCATATATGATTAATAAAAAAGAAAGGGCCGCTCTCATCCGCGCGTCCTTCCGGCGTTTACGGAGGGAAAAGGAAGATGAGAAAGAAAGCGCGAGAGACGCGCTTTGACAGACGCGGCGTTATGGAGGAAATATGGCGGTAAAAGCAGCGCGTTTAGTTGGCGGAGCTATTGTTGCGTCTATTGTAATGCTATCCTGTAATTTGTCTCCGGACGGCGGGTTATATAGGGAAAATAATCCCTCGGGATTTTATGAAATTCCCTTGACCACTGATAATCTCAACAGGCTGTCCTTCGGCACCTCTTCGCGGCAAGCTTACGGCGGTGAGCCCTCCAATATACCCGGGTGTGTTATAGAAGACAACCTCTCCGAAGACGGAAGCGTCACTATAACCTCCCAGAACACCAACAATAACGCGGGAAAAATAGCCGGAAGCGAAGACGGCATCGCGTACTTTTTTAAGGAAGTGGAGAAGGACAAAAATTTCCGGTTGAGCGCTGATTTCGAGGTGATCGTCTACGGCTTTTCCAACGACAAGAGCGATTTGAATGGGCAGGAAGGCTGGGGCATCATGGCGCGTGATTATGTGCCTCAATATATATGGACGGAGAAAGGCAAAACATACGACGCCACTATGGACGGCATACGCTACGGCTATAACACCGAAGACCCGACGCTTCCCAGCAACACTTCCAACACCACCGAGGGCATGTACTATACGGGCAAGGACAGGTCCGATGGACCCGGGGGCTCCGGCAACATGATAATGGTCGGCGGCGTCAAACGCGGCGCGCGTGTCTATTGGCGCACCGGCGTGACTGACCCGGAGGGCGACGCGGTCACCAACTCCAATACGGTCGCGGATGCGTCCAAGGCGAAGTTTTACTATTTGCCCAGGGAATTAGCCGACTATTCCATCTACGGTACCGGCAAAGAGGGCATTAAGGCGCGTCCTGACTTTCCCACCGCCGGCTTGGGGCCGGGCTCAACCTACAAACTTACGCTGGAAAAAACCAATTCCGGATTTAAGGCGAAAATTGCGTTTCCTCAAGGCAAGGGCGTCACCAAAGCCCGCGAGCCGTCCCCGGGCGCTGTCCTTGAGTACAACGATCTGATGGTTGAGAACGGCGTTGTCAAAGCCGGGGAACTCTATTTTCCGGACGGCGAAGACATGCTTTTTTCCATAAATAAAGAAAAATACTACGTGGGATTTTTTGCGTGCCGCGACGCGAAAGTCAGGATAACGAACATCCGTTATGAAGAAGCCGACGCAAGCGCCTGCGCTCCGCTTGTGTGGCTTCAGCCGGAATTGCACACGCCGTCCTTTTCCATAACGTCTCCGGCGACCGCTTCCGAGTCCGGCTACACGCTGTACGCCCGTTCCAATGTGGAAGGGGTGTTAAGCGTCAGGTTAAATGGCGGAGAGGTGAAAAACTACCAAGGAGCGTGGACAATCGAAAAAAGCAACGCGAGCGCCGAGCCTTTCACGCTTTTCACCGTGCCGGACTATGAGCTTAAAGACGGGGACAACGTATTCAACACCGTGTTCCTGCCTTCGGCCTCGCAAACCAACTTGCAGACTCATCTGCAGGTTGGGACAGACGCGCTCCTCGCCAACACGTCGCCCATTTATCAGACCTTTGTGGTGACAAAGAAAGCCATTGGAGACGGCGACATCTTTGTGGGTCCCGCGGGGCGGTCCTACCACGCCGGAACACGGGAAAGTCCCTTGGATTTGGATACGGCGATAGCCTACGTCAAGCCGGGGCAGCGCATCGTCATGCTGAAGGGAACTTACAAGCCGCTGTCCGTCATCATTCCCCGCCACAATAATGGAGCGCCGGACGCCTATAAATACATCGTAGCGGAAGAGCGAGACAAGGTGATCATAGACTTCGAGAAAAATCTGGAGGCGAAAGGCTTTGAGGTGCGCGGCGACTACTGGTATATAAGCGGCATTCATGTCCGCGACACGCCGAACAAGGTCAAGGGGCTTACGGTGATGGGGAGCCACAATGTCGTGGAATGGGTGAAGACCTATTTCAACGGCGACACCGGCATTCAGATTAGCGGCAGCAGCACGGAACCGAAGGCTTTTTGGCCCAGCTATAACCAGATACTGTACTGCGAATCCTTCGCAAACATGGACGAGTCCCGTGAAGACGCAGACGGCTTCGCGTCCAAACTGACTTCCGGCGCGGAGAATGTGTTCAAGTGGTGCGTGGCGCACCATAACGCGGACGACGGGTGGGATCTTTTTGCCAAGAAAGAAACCGGCGCCATCGGCGCGTTGACACTTGAGAACTGCATCGCCTATTCAAACGGCAAATTCCTGAACGCCGAATTGTCCCGCTTATATGGAGGCAACGGCATTGCCGAAGAATCCTCTCACTCTGGCGGAAACGGCTTTAAGATGGGCGGCGAAGGGATTCCGGTGCCGCACCTCGCGGTGGACTGCCTTTCTTTTAACAACGACGCGGACGGTTTCACCAGCAATTCAGACCCGGCCATACTGCTCACCCACTGCACCTCCTACAACAACGGCGGCACCGTAGAAGACGACAGCTCTACCGCGAACAAGCCGGGGAACTACGCGATCTATGGCGCGGGATCCGCCGGGTATACCGGACTTGACGCGGTTGTCACCCAGATTCTGTCCCTCTATCCCTCCGGCGCTCAACATGGGGAGGACAGGGTTGAAGCGAAAACGCCGTCCAGCGGGTATTACTGGGACGGAAAGGAGACCATCAACACATCGGGCAGAACGCTTACAGTCGAGGAGAACGTGTTTTCTGCGACGGTTCCGTATCATAATACGGGCGTCGCGCCTTTCGACTCCTCCATACAAGGCAATTTCCTTAATATGAAAGTGAATAATAACGGCGAAAGGCGGGCGTACGGAATCGGCGACAGGGGAGGGTATGAACTCGGTGAGTTTATGCAGATAAAAAAAGTATACGATCTCACGCCGCCCGGCGCGAGAGATCTGTGGAACTAGGAGGACATGATGATAAAGATGATGAATACGAAAAATATAAGAAATTTACTGGGCGCGATCATTATAATAGGAGC
>JAIRTS010000264.1 GCA_031254795.1 Treponema sp. | reverse complement strand
TCCAAAACGCGAATTGTGTTTGTGAACATAGTTTGGGGTGGTTTTGGAACAGCTTCAAATAGTAAAAATTTAACCGTAAAGGAAGGGAGGTGATTATATGGCGCATATTATTGTAGATGACAATGAACTCTTGGAAAAAGCCATCAAGCGTTTTAAACGCATGGTTGAGAAAGAAGGCATTATCCGCGAGTTCAAGAAGAGGGAATATTACGAAAAGCCTTCCACCATTCTTAACCGAAAGAAAAAAGCCTTTCAGCGTAAATTGCTCAAGAAGTCCCGCAAGGGCAGATCGGAATACTAATGCTAAAAAAAGGGGGCGTATGCCTGTGCATTCTGTTGTTTTTTTCGTGCCTGACGCCCCGATTTAAAACGACCGGCTTTCTTGACGGCTTTATCCCGCAATGGCGGCCTTTTGAACAAGGCGTTGACATACTTGCCGGCGTTGTCGCCCGCCCGAAGTTGCGTTTTTGGGCGGCGCGTATAGACACGTCCCATCCCAGCCTTGAAATTGTTGTAAGTCCCAAAGAAGCTGTGGATGGAAGTTTTGAAGCTAACATCGTGCCGGCGTCCTCTGTTTCACGGTTTGTCGAGCGGTTTGACTGCGTTGTGGGAATCAACGCGACGCCGTTTTATCCGGTGTCTGAAACGGAAGGGGAGAAGCGGAGCGTCGTCGGGCTTACGGTTTCAAACGGCGTTGTTGTTTCCGCGCCCGTCGCCGGATACGACGCCCTTGTTTTCTACGCTGACGGCGCTCTGGCGATAGAGAATCAAGGGGCCATGCGCGAGGCGACAGACGGCGCGATATGCGGCGCGACACGCGATGTTAGCGCTATTTGGAACGCGGTCGGCGGATTTTACGCCATCCTGAAAGACGGCGACCTTACGGAACGCGCCGTATCTGAGCGAGGCGAAAAACGCCACCCCCGTTCCGCGGCGGGCATAAACGGCGGCATCCTCTATCTTCTTGTCATTGACGGCAGACAACTGTCCAGCGTGGGCGCCACCGAAGCGGAAACCGCGCTTATCCTGCAAAAACTCGGCGCTGTTGACGCCATAAATTTTGACGGCGGCGGCTCAACCGCCCTTGCCTTGCGCGCCCTCGATCACGGCGTTTCCGTGACGAACACGCCGGTTCACGGGGTTTTGCCCGGCAAGGAACGCGCCGTCGCCTCGTGCCTCGGCGTGAGAAAGCGGCAAGAGTAGCGGCGCCAAAGGCGACTGCGTCCGACAGGGATCGAACCTGCAACAACCGGCTTCGAAGGCCGGGATTCTATCCAATTGAACTACGGGCGCGACATGAAAACGCTTTTATTTTAGCGAAAAAGAGCGAATGTTTCAAGAACGGCAAGAAGAAAAAAGAGAGATTCCAGCGCGGTAGACCCGCAAGACCCGGGAATAATTCCGCGCTCCCGCGTTGCGTCAAAGGCGGCTTCGCTTGCTTTACAATCCCTGTTTTTTATCATATACTGCTATAATATACTATGGCAACGACGACAATCCGCCGTTCACTCTCGTGGACTATAATCAGGTACATAACCGGAGAAATTCTCTTCTCTTTTTCTGTCGCGTTCCTTTTTTTCTTTTTTATCTTCTTTGTAAACCAGCTTCTGCTCCTGGCTCAGCAAATTCTCACGAAGAAAGTGCCTGTTCAACAAGTGGCGTTGCTGGTGCTTTACGCGATTCCGCAAATCATGTCGTTGTCGGCGCCGTTCGCGTCGCTTGTAGGCGTGTTGATGACCATAGGGCGGCTCGCTTCGGACAACGAGGCGCTGGTTATGCTTTCGTCCGGACTTTCGTATAAAAATATTTTTATGCCGAGCCTGTTTATGGGAATCGTCATTTCACTGGCGTCTTTTTTTACCAACGACGTGCTGATGCCTGCGGGAAATTTGCAGTTTAATAAATTGTACCGGCAGATTCTCGTATCCACCCCGGCGCTGGAACTGGAATCCAATTCGGTGAAACGATACAGAGATACGGTGATCGTCACAGGAAATGTCGCGGGGAATTCCATTGACAACATTTTTATTCTTGACAAAACCTCCGATGGCGAACGCAGGCTCATCATGGCGAAAAACGCCCAACTGCGGGACGCGGGCAAGGAGGGGTTGAGCCTTGATTTGACCAACGCTTTTATTCAGTCGTCAAAAGAAGTCGCCAAATTCGATTACGATTATGCGTCAAGCGCTTTTCTGCGGTATTGGGTGTCGCAGGAAGACCTGATACAATCGTCCGTATCCATCGGCCCGCGGGAAATGAGTTCCGTTGACGTCTACAAGGAAATAGTCTCAAAGAGATTAGCCTTGCGAACACAACTTGACGCGCAGTACAACAAGGTTTTGAAGCAATCTCTTTCTCTTGAAGAGAGTTTGAGGGACGGTCCGTCCGGCGCGGCGTGGAACCGGCGGGGGTCTGTGGAGACTGATTTCGCGCGCGAGTACGCTGTGGCGGCGGACATCAAAAAAGACAGGAGCTTGTCGCAGTACCTTCTGGAATTTTATAAAAAGTTTTCTCTGCCCTCTGGGGCGTTCGCGTTCGTGTTTCTGGCAATCCCGCTGGGACTATTTGCGAAAAGAAGCGGTCAGACCGTCGGTTTTTTTGTGGGGGTCGTCCTCTCCGTTGTCTATTGGGTCTTTCTTTTCGGGGGGCAGACGCTTGGGCTGCGCGCCGGTTACTCGCCTTTTTGGACTATGTGGTTCCCCGATATTCTTACTATTGGCATAGGGCTTGTTCTGTGCATAAAAAGGATCCGCAAATGATGACATTGGACAGGTATTTGACGCGGCAGTTCATGCCGATCTTCATCATCGCGTCTTTTATGTTTGTGATGATCGTCATCCTGCTCGATCTTTTCACCAACCTATGGCGCTACCTCAATTATGAAGTTCCGATCCAACAGATACTTACGGTTTCATATTACTATATTCCCAAGAGTTTCTCCTACGCTCTGCCGGTCTCCCTCCTGTTTTCCGCAGGGTATACACTCGGCGATTTATATGGAAGCAACGAATTGACATCTGTGTTCTCGTCGGGCATTCCATTTTGGCGTTTCTGCATGCCCTTGATCGTCATAGGCGTCCTATCCTCCTTTTTTGCCTTTCACTTTGACAACGACGTGGTGATTCCAACATTAAAGCTGAAGAACGATCTATCCCGAAAGCTGCTTCATCAATCAAACGCAACGGAAAACAATTCCGATATTGTTGTCAAGTCCAGGGGCGGCGCGCTCATCTATTCGATTGATTATTACGATTATACCGCGCAAATTTTGAACGGCGTGAACATCATTGAGCAAAACGAGGACGGCTCTTTTTCTTCGCTGGTTCGCGCTTCCAACGCGGTGTGGAACGGTGAATACTGGGAGCTTTCCAACGCCATTATGTACCAATGGGAAGACGGCTTTTTGCGCGCGAAAAACCATCCCGTTACTGACGATTACCGTGAAAACCCGGATACGTTCAGGCGAAACGCGGTGAAGGCCGATGAGCTGCCCGTAAAAGAGGCGGCTTTTCTAATAAAAGACCTCAAAGCCGCCGGACTGCCCTTCATTACGGCGGAAGCGGATTACCATCACCGCTACTCGTTCTCATGCACATCCTTTGTGGTGATGATTCTCTCCATGTCCATGGGCGGGCGCTTCCGAAAGAACATCCTGCTTATGACATTGTTGTCAAGCCTCTTCGCGGCGACTGTTTTCTATGTAATGGACATGATCGCCATGATGATGGCAAAACTGGGCTATATTCCTCCTTTTGTGGGCGCGTGGTTTCCGGTGTTCTTCTTTGTGGCAGCCGGATTTTTTCTGATGAGAAGCGCTAAAACCTAAATTTTGGATGGCGATCTACAATTTTTTAAACAGTGTTCTGTCAAGCGTTCTTGTTAAACGCTTTATTTTGTGATATAATGCCATACACGTTATGAAACAGTTTTCCTTCAATTTAGAAAGTATCCTTGATGTCCGAAAGTACCACGAACAGGAGGCGGAAATCGCGCTTGGCAGGGCTGTGGGGGATCTGACCCGTATAGAGCGAAACATAACCGCTGTCGCCGGTGAGAAGGCGCGTGTGTCTTCGGAGCGATTTGCGCTTGGTTACGGAGTCGCCGAGATTACGACGTTTGACCGGTATGTACAGCGGCTTGACGCCACCAAAGAGCGGTTGATTAAGGACGCGGCGCAGGCGGAACTCAAGGTGGAAGCCGCCAGAGAAGTCTATCTTGAAGCCTCACGCAACCGCGACGCGCTGGACAGAGTGAAATCTGATGAAGCCGCCGCATACCGGAAGGAGATTTTTAACGAGGAAGCCAAAGTTTTAGACGATATTGCGGGAAGCGCATACATAAGACGGCGTTTTTTAAAGGAAACCCATGCGTAAAAGCAAGAGAAACGCCGCAAGCGCAACGCCTGCCGAATCAGCGTCAGCCGCAAGCCTTATACTGTACCGTTGTCTGTTGGTTGTGGCGCTTCTTTTGGCGCTGGCAATCGTCTCGGTGACGGTATATACCGTCATTTCAAGGAATTTTGCCAGAGGCAAACCTGTGTATGCGCTTCCCGAAAAGGAGCCGTCCCCGTCAGACGTTT
>JAIRTS010000229.1 GCA_031254795.1 Treponema sp. | reverse complement strand
GCGATGTCGCAGACGCACATTTCAGCCCGCAAAAGGGCGCAGAGGATTTTAACTCTGGTGGAATCGCTGAAAACCTTAAACAGATCGGCAATGTCCAGCAACACTTCATCATCAGGCATTTTTTCCCTGACCGCGGACACCACTTCCTCATGAATTATGTTGCAATCGAGACTTTCAATATCTGGAGCGCCTTTCACCTCGCCGCCTCCTTAACAGTTAAACGTATGAACATATTTACTATACGTAGACTCATATTTCCCCCCATTTTTTTCATAAAACGGAAACGAAACGGATTTGCCGTCATCAACGCCGCGGCGCTTTTCACCGCGTCGCCCGGAGTCCGGCTTTGCGACGCTACTTGAACAATTCGTGCTTTTCCTGATACCACAGCGTCAAATCAAGCGCGTCAACCGGAATATGTTCCTGTCCGGCAAACCGAATCATGCGCTGTTCTATGCTATGATACGTTTTCGGAGACAGCGCCGCCGTCTCAATGACGCCGTTCAACGCAAGCTGCCTAAGAATATGCCGGTCCAGGATGCATATCCGGCTTCCCAGCCCTATATTGCGGAGAAAATGGGACGCTTCTTTCAAGCCCCACCCGGCGACCGCGCCGGCGAGCGTGTCGCGGATTTCGGCTTGCCCTCTACCCTCCGCAACGCGGGAAATACGCTCTCTGGTGTCTGGGTAAAACAGGGGGCGGTTTTTAAGGATATACGAAGCCTTGTTTTTATGAAACCGCACCCCTTCGGCCCGCAGAATTTCGGCGGTTTCGTCAAACGTCCCGTTTTCAAGGCGCCCCTCCTCGTCAAGGCGGCGGATCGCGCCCCACGCCTTTTGCGCGTTGTTTTGAGGCGTACACATGCAAAAACACATTTCCTTAAACAGGTCCTTATCGGAGCCATCCGAAAAAAGCCGGCGAAATTCCCCAAGCCGTTCGTCGATCCGGTCTTTTATATGCGCGTAAACATCGTAGAGCCTGCTCATGGCGTCCCGTGGCGCCGCCTGCGGCGGGGCGTCATTTTACCGGAGCGGCTATGGATTCTTTTATCACGACCCGCCCGTCGATAAAACACTTTCCCCTGGGCCGGTACGACTTGGATTCAATGCGTTCTATCAGCTTGTCAACCGCCGTGGCGCACATATCCTGTACATTGACTTCGAGGCTTGTGACACCGACGCCGAAAGTGATCGCTTCGCTTTCATTGTCAAAGCCCACAATGGATATGTCGCGGGGAACTTCCAGATTAAGAGACTTGAGGCGGGCGATGACAATGCCCGCAATCTGATCGTTGTTGCACACATAGGCGGTGTATTCACCGGGCTGCAATTTGATTTCAGTGTACAGGCCATTGGCGGCGCGGTCTTCAATGGCCGCGTCGTACGGCAGGGACGCTTCCAGCATGGCTTTGCAGAAACCCATGTACCGATCCAGAATGCTGGTCGTCGCGGATGTGGAGCCGATGAAGCCTATGCGCGTATGCCCCGCCGCGACAAGCAGTCTGGTGAGGTTATAGGAACCGAGGAAATTATTCGACACTATATAGTCGTATCCATCGGTTTCAGCGTAGAAGTCAAGAAAGACGCAGTTTTTTATCCGCGAAGTTACGGCGGCGATGTACCGCTCCGTCATTTGCCCCAGGACAATAAGCCCGTCAATCCTGTTCGTAAGCGCGAATGACGGGAGGACGCAACTCTCTTCCTCTTCGGGGCGGGCGATCTCAAGTATCCCCATGTAGGACGTCTGTTTTAACTGCGCCAACAGGGTCTGGTAAAAAATCCAGTAAAACGAGCTTTCGCCCAGATATCGCGCTGGAATCAATATGCCGATGAGGTAGTGCCGTCCAACGCGCATGTTGCGCGGCAGATTGTTGTACACATAACCCATTTCGGCGGCTTTTTCGGTTATCAATTCTCGCAATGCATCGCTCACTCCGTCTTTTCCGCTCAGGGCTTTGCTTACGGTGACGGTGCTCACCCCCACGCGGCGGGCGATGTCGCTCATTCTTATAGATCTTTTCATGCGATTCTCGATTTCATGGTACTGCAATCGCCGCGTTTTGTCAATGAGCCGCAGTGTCTTTGGAAGAGACCCTGTGGTGACAGTAAACAGAAAAATTAACCAGCGTTTAGCCAGCGCATAGCCGGCGTTTAGCGAAATTTTTTAACAATATGCTCTTGACAAGGAATCTGTTTCCCGTTATCATGTCAAGTATGTTTCTTAATGCGTTAAGTAATTTAGCGGTAGTTCATAAGGCAAAAATTCTGGAGCAGGCGCGACGACGTCACTCTGGAAGAGGTGTGAGATGAAAAATGTTCGCTGGAAAAGCGCGCCGCGCTATGTGTCGCGCCGTGCGCCGCGCTGGCGGCGGCTGGCGCCGTTTCTTTTGGTTGCGGGGCTTTTTCTCGCCGGGTGCCGGACGCCCGTCGCCGGAGACGCCGACGGGGAGACCGGGCGCGAGACTGCGGCGCGGAACCGCGAGCGGCTTTTAAAATATTTAAAAGCCGAGGAAGGCAAGCGTATATTGTCTGGCCAGATGGACACGGCGTGGAGCGACTCCATTGACATGGTGGCGCGGGTGTACAAGGACACCGGAAAATATCCGGCGCTAAAAGGCTTTGATTTCATCAATATCAGGAACCCCAACTGGGGCGGCGGCGGGTCCAAACAGACGCGGGAAGCCATCGCGTGGTGGAAAAACGCGCCAATACGGGGCAAAAACGGCGTCGTCACGTTTTGCTGGCACTGGCGAATGCCCAAAAACGGCGTTGTCAGGGGCAATGGCGACACCTATGAGCCGGGCTTTGCCATTCCTTTTAAAGACGGGCGGCTCGATAGGGAAGACCCCAAATTCAGCCTTATTCAGGAAGACCTCGATCTCGTCGCGGCGGAATTCGCGGCGTTGCGGGACGCCGGGGTTCCGTTGTTGTGGCGGCCATTGCACGAGGCTTCGGGAGGCTGGTTCTGGTGGGGCGCGAACAGAGACGCTTATTTGGCGCTCTGGGCGTATATGTACGATTATTTTACCAATGACAAGGGGCTGGACAACCTCATCTGGGTATGGAACGGGCAAAAGGGAGACTGGTACCCGGATTCGGACACGGTGGATGTCGCCGGGTACGACGCCTACGACGACAACCGGAACAAGGCGGGCTATATTCCCAATTACAACGAGGCGTGGCGCACAAGGTATATAGTCGTCAAAGCCTGGGCGCCCGACAAAATCCTCGCGCTCACTGAAAACGGCGCCATGCCCGATCCCGACGCCCTCATATTCAACAACGCGAAGTGGTCGTACTTTATGACATGGAATGATCACGGCGTGGCGAGCGGAGTGTCGCACAAAGACAACTACTGGACAGGAGAATGGCACAACAGCGACGCCCATAAAAAGCATGTGTACAACCACGCCTTTGTGATTACGCTGGATGAACTGCCGGTTCTCTCAACATACCGGCTGGAGTAAGCGGCGCGAAATGCGGCGCGACACGCGGCGCGTTTTCACGCACAAAAAATGAGAATTTTTGAAATTTGCATTTGACAGAATGACAGGAAGGATATATAATTCTTGTTAAGTAAATGAAAGCGTTAATTAAGTGAAGTGAACCTATTGGTTTAACACGTTTTTGAGGAGCGTCATGGTGAATGATTTTGTTGTAAAAAACGTTGAAACATCATTGAATATCCGCAGGGGAGAGCGGGCAAACGTTGCGCCGGAATCCCGCTTGCTCAGCCGCCGCGCCGTCCATAGCGGCGAGATAGTCCCCCCCCCCCCCCCGCGTTGTCTTAGAGTAATTTCCTGTTCCAAATCCACTGAAAAAAGCGGCGGACGCCGCGCGAACGAACTCATTGCGCACGGGCTGTTTTTCCCGAATCGACGGCGTGTCCGCGTGTCCGCGGCGCGTGTATGTCCGCTTGACAGGCGCGAGAAGGCGAAGGCATGAGCCGCGCCTGAAGGAGAAGAAGCGGAGAGCGATTGTTCTGGTTTTCAGGAAAGAGCGCCCCCAATCAAAACCTTGTCGACAAACAGCCGGACGTTGTCCGGTTCCGGTTTGAGGAGAGGCGCCCTTTCTTAAGTATATCACAGTAATAGGAGGTATACAATGAGAAAAAATTTGATGGGTTTGCCGATAATTCTGGTGATTCTCGGCAGTATAGCGTTGTCGGGATGCGATACGAGCGACCCTGCGGGAAAGGATGTCTCGGATTTGGGACAGTATGAGGGAGAGAAATTTGAGCTTGCCATCAACGGAGAGTGGGGATACCAAACACCGGTAGACATTAAAGAGATTGGGCTTGCCTCTTATGCATTAGAGGAAGGAAGCTCAATTTATTTCAGCTTTCATTTTATCGCCAATCAAGATATTCCTGGCGGTCTAAAAATGACCTTGGTAAACAGAAAGATTACTAAGGAGCAATATGACGCGCATGAGGCGGGGGAAGCTGACGCTCCGGAGCCGGAGTGGGAGACAATGGCTGAGAATATCATTATTCAATCGGGCGACATAGTGAAAGAGCAGTGGTACAGGAAAGGTCCTATCGAGATTGCTATTCCTGCAGGCAAAGGCTCAACAGCGGACGAATTTGTACAATTGGCGATTTATGCCGGTTCGGAAAGTGTCGGCAAGATTGCGGAGCCGTTGCTTCTGAAACAGACCAAACTGACGCTTTCTAACACAGGAGTCGAGTACGGTGCCCCCCAAGTCATAACGGTTAAAACTGACATAGATGGAGGAGATCCAGCTGCCGGCAAAGGAAATATTGAGGGGGAGGAATTTGCCAAACTCGCCAGCGCGCCGCCAGACAGCGTCTTGAGACTATCTATTACTGCTGATTCTATTAGTGACAGTGGTCCTGCGCCCGGTTGGGGCATAGGCAAAATAGGTCCCGATGCTACTGCTGTTGAGTTTGCCGTCCCTTCAAATGTATCAAATGGAAGCAATGTTTCGTTTACCGTAGATGTCTCAGTTGCTGATCTCTTGGATGCGGCCGGTGATAATACATTGCTTTTCGTCAACATTTGGGCCGATTGCAAAATCACCAAGATTGAGCTGTTGTCGCCGTCGGCAGCAGAGTAGAATTGACTGGAAAAACCGCGAAACTGCAGGCGTTACAGCTCAAGTTTTGCGGTTCTTTTCCGCGCCATAGTTTGTAATGTCGCTAATGCGGGGGCGTGTTTGCCCTCGTACAAAACGCCGTGGGGCGGCGTTTTACCGGAGGCGGACACGCTGTCCGCCTCCTTCAAAAATTACTTTTCGGAGGAGTTGTAATATATGAAATTTACGAAATTTACTTTCGCTGTCGCGGCGATTCTCGTCGCGGCTCTGGCGGTTTCCTGCGCTTCCAGCGGCGGCGGCAATGGCGGTGGAGCCGCCAAGTCGGCCGGTCCCGCCGGGGTGTGGGCGTTTGACGATCCCGCCGAGGAAACCGCGGGCTGGGAATTGACGCCCAGTGAATTCTACCAGTATAGAGGCGATATCGCCCTCAGTTATGATGACGCCACGTTTGGAAACGGCATGCTCCGGTTGGACGTGGATTTTACCAACGACATCAACACGGAATGGTCGGAGCCGAAATTGAAAATCGATCTGCCCAAGTCCATTAACATGAAGGGCGTCACCCAGTTTGCCTTTGACTTCTATTACAACCCTTCCTACCGCACGACCGGCTCCTTTAAGGCGAAGGTGTTCAGCAACAACGGCGCCAGCGTTGACAGCGCGGCGGACATTGTGGAAGACGGCGAAGACGCGGGCGACGGGTTTGTCAAAACCAACGCGGTCATTCTGATTATGCCCACCGCCGGTTTTCTGCCGGACATGCGGTTCAGCATAGCGGGTTCCCTCACGGACTATAAAGGCCCCGTGTTTCTTGACAATCTCCGCTGGGAATAAGCGGCGAGGAGGACTGACATGAAAAAACTTGCAATAGCGGCGCTCTGCGCCTGCGCGTTGACTCTTCCCGCCTTCGCCCAGCTTAACGTGGGCGGCTACATCTCCTCGGTCTGGGTTCCCTACCGGTTGACGGTTCCCCAGGAAGGGGACGCGCTGCACACAACCGCGGTGCAGGCGCCATGGGGAGAGCCGGACATTAGCGCCGGACTTTCCTTTGACGGGTGGTCGGAATTTGTTGGATTCCACCTGGGGCTTGACATCGCGTACGGCGCGAAAAACCAGGCCGGGCATCCGCTTTCGGCGAAAGGCAGCGGCTGGGTGTGGGCGAAGCCGTTCAATCTCCCCTATTTGGACACGCTGACCGTCTATCTGGGAAACGCCGGCAACGACACGCTCCAGGGGAAAGTCGGAGGATCCCAGTTTGTTCACTATACGCTAAACACCAATTATGATCGCCATAAATATCGTGTAGAGTATCAGGATTCCCAGGCCAACATCTTCACCAAGTTTGATCCTTACCCGTGGGGAAACGCGGCGGGGACTAGAAATACGTATTGGCCCGCAGTTTCGGCGGCCGTGCTGCTGACATGGGAGCCGGTTAAAAATCTGTTCGTCGGCGCGTTTTTCGCTCCTGAACTGCTTGATCTTAACCCCAATTGGCCGAAAGATGTGTGGATAGGAGGCGCTTCTTATCCCACCTATACATCAATAAACGGCGATAAACTGGGCGAGGCGGGAATCGATCAGGATTACTACGATGTCAAGAAAGTGTACAAGAAGATACAAATCGGCGCCGGTTACGACATAGCGGGCGTGGGTTTCCTGCGCGCCCAGTACATCGGCATGAGGAACACCATTGAGGCGGCGTTTCAGGTCAAAGCCCTGGGCGACATTATGCTGGACATAGGCGTGAAAATCCCGTTTGAAGGCTCGGATAAAGAAGACGCCTCAACCTATAAAAAGAAAAAGGACTATCAGGCTTCCATTGGCGTCACCTACCGCAACTACGATTTCCGACTCACCGGGCGCATTGACACGGCGTTCTTGGGCAGCGATTCTTCCGGTATTGGAGTAGCGCAGGCCGGCTTGGACCTTGTGGCCTACCTTATCCCTTCCTACGATCTGGGTTTTGCGACCATTGGCGCGGACATCGGGTTTGAGTATGAACAGAAGGACGATATAAACACATTGGCCAAAGACAGCATGCAGGCCGGCGTTGGGGCGTGGATCGAGAGAAATCTTGGGCCTGGCGCAATCAAAGCCGGCGTGATAGGCAGACTGCCCCTTGAATGGGACGGCGAGCAGGCGAATTTTGAACTGTTTATCCCTATATTCATACGAGCGGGATTTTAGGAAAGGCGCGGCGGCATGGACTTCAAAAGAAGCGGCGTTTCGCGCCGGTTGTTTGTTTTCGCCATAGGAATGGCGGCGTTGTTTCTCTCTTGCCCTTCGCAGCCGGAAGAAGCGAACCCCGTTTCTTTTGGAACCATCGCCAACGCGACGCCCAACAAAAGACGCCTTTTGCGCTATCTCAAGGACAATTACGGGAAGCGCGTCATCTCCGGTCAGATGGACACCTCTTGGACAACCAATACATCCATGGATATGATAGCCCGTGTTTTCGCTGACACGGGCAAGTATCCCGCCATTAAAGGCTTTGATTTTATCCAGCTTTCCCTTCCCCATGACAAAGGCGGGGAGCAGACCAATGAAGCGATAGAGTGGTGGAACGGCGAAAACAACGGAGAGACCCTTGTGGAGGGCGCTCACGGCATTGTCACCTTCTGCTGGCATTGGAAAATCGGCCCCGACCAACAATTTTACACCGAAGACACCGATTTCCGCATTCCGTACCGCGACGGAAGCCTTGACACGTCTTCCCCTGACTTCACCCTTATTAAAAACGATCTGGAGACGGTCGCCGAGCGGCTCCAGGAATTGGCAGATCTGGACATTCCCGTGCTGTGGCGTCCTCTTCACGAGGCGTCCGGCGGCTGGTTCTGGTGGGGCGCGAGCGGACCCGGCGCGTATAAGGCGTTGTGGGCGTACATCTACGACTACCTTGTCAATACAAAAAGGCTTCACAACCTGATATGGGTCTGGAATGGTCAAAACGCCGCCTGGTTTCCCGACGCCGCGACGGTGGATATAGCGGGTACCGATGTATATCCAAATCCTCCGCAAAATTTTAGCTCCCAATCAACGAGGTTCGGAGAAACCCTCATGATGGTTCCGGATAGAAACCGCATTGTCGCGCTCACGGAAAACGGCGCGATTCCCGATCCCGACGCCTGCATGCGGGACAACGCCATGTGGTCGTGGTTTATGACATGGAACGACGGTTACGGCTCCACGCCCAATCAGACGCGCGAAGATAATTTCTGGACAGGGGATTGGCACAATACCCTGTCGCATAAACAAAAAGTGTACAATCATGATCTGGTCATTACATTGGATGAATTGCCGGATCTTTCAAAATCGCCATTGGAGTGAAAAAATGACGCTCCGCCGGCAAAGTCCGCGACCATTGAAAACACCGCAGGCGCGTTTCGCCGCGAGTGAAAGGAGTCAATATGAAGAGTGCAAATTTAATAGAAAAAATGGGCTTTAGACCGTTTTTTCGAGAATCTTTCCCAAAGCCAAGTCGAACTTTCTTGGTTCGGGAAACGTGGTTTGCGTTTTGGGGAAAACTCGTCACGCAAAAAATGCGTTTGGCTGGCGTGTCGGCGCTTTTAGTCGCCGCCGGTTTGTTTGGCTCCTGCGTTTCAACCGCTTCCTCTGGCGGCGTTGCGGAAGAGGGCGTTCCCGGCGGATGGGCGTGGGGAAGTTTTAACGATTCCGCAAATCAAGGCTCTTCCAGAATCGCCTTGATCGAGAGGCCTGAAGAAATTGACGGGAATATTTTGATGACCTACAACATCAGCGGTGAAATCACCGATACGTATCAGTACGGCTACGCGGGCTGGTACGCCATTCCCGATGAGGCTACTTTGGAGCTTCTCAAAACCGCCAGAGGTTTTTCCTTTAAAATAGCGGGCGACGGGCAGGCGTATAAGGTTATGGTTTCAACCGCCGACATCACTGACGCCGCTTTTTATGGCAGGGAATTTGTCGCCAAAAAAGATCAGGAGACCACTGTGGCTTTTATGATGAGGCAGCTGGCGCAGCCTGAGGATTGGGGGGCAAAGAAACCGTTTAATCAGGATCAGGCGATCCAAATTCAGTTCCAGACCACAAACAACGGCAAGCCCGGAACATTTAAGGTCAAAGTCTATGATCTGAGGGTCATCCCATGACGAAGCGCAAAACGGCGCGGCGTGTCTTTATTTGGGCGTTGCTTCTGGGGCTGTTCTTCGCCGGGTGCGAGACTGCAAATGGGAAGAATCCCGGCGGCGTTCCAGACGCGGAGAACGAATTCGCCGCCGAAGCCATGACGAGCCGCGATTCCCTCTCGTATTTTACAGAAGAGGGGCTCGCGGTGGGGTGGAATTTGGGAAACGCCCTTGACGCCTATAGCAACGGCGTGTCAAGCGAAACCGTATGGGGGAATCCCCGCATTACCCAAGAGATTTTCAACGGCGTCCGCGCCGCCGGATACACCATCGCGCGCATCCCGGTTACGTGGATGGGACACATTGGCGGCGAGCCGGACTACCACATTGACGAGGATTTCTTGCGGCGCGTCGCGGAGGTCGTGGGTTACGCGCATGACGCCGGGCTCAAGGTGATCATCAACATTCACCACGACGGGTCTGTTGAAAAGAACGGCGATGTGACGCGGGATAATGGCTGGCTTTCCCTCAACACAGCCCGCCGGAGCGAGGAAGGCATGCGGCAGGTGACCGCGCAATTTGAGCGGGTATGGACGCAGATCGCCAAGTACTTCAAGAACTACGGCGATTATCTCATGTTTGAGGCGTTCAACGAACTGCACGACGGCAACTGGGGCTGGGGGGATGAAGCCGTTCAAAGACCCCAGTACGACATACTGAATAAATGGACGCAGGTCTTTGTGGACGCCGTACGCGGCGTGGGCGGCAACAACCGGAGCCGGTTTCTCATTATCCCCGGATACTGCGCTGTCCCAAAGCATACCACAGCCCCGTATTTCGTGTTGCCCAACGACAATGGCAATGAGGCGAACAAGCTCGTCGTAGCGGTACACTACTACGATCCCTACGAATTCTGCATCGCGGGAACCCGGCATGACTGGGGTTCCGCGGCGGATAAAAGCGCGGTGAACGCCGTTTTTAAGTCCCTCTCCGATAGATTCATCGCGGGAAAGCTGACTCCGGTCATTATCGGCGAAAGCGGCGTCGTGCGGCATGAAGGGTACGAACAGACGCGGCTTGAGTATTTTTCCTATGTTTACGGCAAAGCCCGCGATTTTGGACTTGTTCCCATGTACTGGGACAATGGGGCGTTTAGCTCCGGCGAGAAGTTCGGACTTTTTGACCGGCGCACGGGAAAGCCGCATTCACCAGAAAGCCAAACGGTCATAGAGACTATGGTACGGGCATGCGGCGGCGCTGATTGAACGCGATTGAACGCGATCCCAAAAAAAATCGCGGCGCTTCAAGCAAGGAAAAAAAAGGAGAATGGAGATGACGGCGAAACAAATGAAACAATGGGCGCGTTCTGTCGCGGTATGTTGCGCGATATGCGGCGCGATATGCGGCGCCATTTTGTTGGGCGGGTGCGCCACCAGCGGCGATCTTCCCGGGTTGAGAATGACGCTTGACAATCCCCGCCTTCAACAGGCTATGACAAAGCTCCGTCAGGGCGGGACGATTTCCGTGGTGTCCATAGGCGGCTCCATTACAACAGGCCACCAGGCCGTTCCCGCGGCTTCGGCGGGCTGGTCTGGACTTGTCAACCAGTGGTGGCAGGCGAAAGCCAAAGAAACAGGCGGCAAGGTCAATTACCGCAATTCCGGCGTAAGCGGGACAGATTCCGCCTTTGGTTCGATCCGCGTCAAGGATCACGCGCTTGCGTATGATCCGGACGTGGTGTTTGTGGAATTTGCCATGAACGACCAATGGCTCAACGCGCGGGTGCGGCGACGCTCCTACGAAGGGGTGTTGCGGCAGTTGCTCAACGATTCAGAACGCGCCGTCATCCTTCTTGCGGTGAATGAAAAAGCCAATCCCAACAAGAGCGCCCGCGTTGATCAGGAAAAAATCGGCGATCATTACGGATTGCCCACGCTTGTCTGGGCGGATTGGGTGAAACTCGCGGACTGGGATCGGTACTTCACCGGCGGCGAGACCATTCATCCGAACAACGAGGGACACGCCAACATCGCCGCAGGCGTCATCCGTTATCTTGACGCTGTTTGGAACGCTTCGCCTTCTGAAATTGCTTCTATCGACACGACTCTGCCGCAACCTCTTGTGTCCGCCGAATTCCAGAATGTACGGCTTATTGGCGGAGAGGACTCTGAATTTCTTGTCTCTGACATCGAGTCTTCCGGCTGGATCGCAAAAAAGGCGGTTCTTCCCGACGAATGGAAAAGGCGCGGCGGCGAGGATCTCATCGGCTGGACAACGGACGATCCCAAAGCGGAGCTTGCCGTCAAGGTGACGGGCAAGTCCGTGGGCGTGCTTTTCATTGAGAGCGATCAGTTCCGCAACGGCGTGGCGTGGATCGAAGGGATTGACAAGCGGACGACGATCAACTCCTACGTAAGTTACCGCAACGGCTATTACGGATACGCCTACGCCGAAATCGCCGACAACCTTGAAGCGGGAAAAGAGTACATCCTGAGGCTTGGCGTGAATGCGGGGGGCAGGGAAGGGGCGGCGATCAGCGTGATAGGCGTCATCTGCACCGATCAATAGCGGCGCGGCTTTGCGTCGCGTAAAGCCGCGCAAAGCCACGCAAAGGGAGAGTTTTTCCGCAAAGAGTGGAATGGGTTTATGAAGACAGGCGATTACAATAGACAGAACAATCAACAACGCGAAAAGGGCGCGGTTATGACCGGCAACGCCGCTCTGATTGGCGCTGTCGTTACGGCGGCTCTGTGCCTTTTTCTCGCCGCGTGTGGCGATGACAGAGGCTTCGCCGAAAAATACGAAGGACTCGATCTGAGGGGCGGGGACATAGGACGAGGCAACACCTATACCCGTTACCTTGAGCGGCATGCGGCGGTTCCATCAGGGAGCGAAAAGCTCTCCATAGACCTTTTCGCCTACACCGCCGCGGAAGGCGTCGCCGAGCTTGCCGGCTTTGCGGGCGAGGCGCGTGCGCTCCGCACTGAGGAACGGAGCTTTGTGGAATACATCGTCACTCTGGACAAAGCCTCGCTTTACAACATCCGCCTTGAGTACTTCCCGCTGGATTCGCGGGGCATTGCCATTGAGCGCAACTTCAAAATTAACGGACAAACGCCTTTTTTGGGAGCGGAACAGCTTGTGTTTCAGCGCGTCTGGGGTGACGCCGGTGAGGGCGTACGTGTTGACAACCAGGGCAACGAGCTGCGCCCAACCCAGATTGAAAAACCCCGTTGGGAGACTGAGTGGTTCAAAGACCCACTTGGCTATATCATTGAGCCGTACGTTTTCCACTTTGCGGAGGGGGACAACGTTATAAGAATAGAAGGCGTTAATGAGCCGATGGCCATCCGTTCCTTGACGCTGACGCCGGTGGAAAAGGCGAAAAGCTATCGCGAATACATCGCGTCATTTGACGCGGCGCGGTTCAGGAATACGGATCCGTCTTTTATGGCGAAGATTCAAGGGGAAGAAGCCCAACGCCGTTCCGATCCGTCGTTATACGCCGTGTATGACCGGTCTTCTGGAGCGACAGAGCCTGCCAGTGTGGCGAAAATCAAACTAAACATGATTGGCGGGCAGAGTTGGCGCGTGTCCGGCCAATGGATAGAATGGGATTTTGCGGTTCCCGAAGACGGATTGTACCGCTTTGCCGTCAAGTCGAGGCAGAACTACAATCGCGGTTTTGTGTCGAGTCGTTCCATATTGATAGATGGGGAAATCCCGTGCAGGGAAGTCGCCGCCGCGGCCTTCCGCTACGACAACAAGTGGAGACTTGCCGGTTTTCAAGACGGATCCGGCGATGAGATGTATTTTCCCCTGACCAAAGGCGAACATACCTTCCGGTTGCAAGCTACCCTCGGCGAAATGGGGGGCATGTTGAATACTATGGAAGAAAGCGTGTTCCGCCTCAACGAAATTTACCGCAAGATTTTGGTGTTAACCGGCCCGGAGCCTGATATATACCGGGATTACCGCGTGGATGTTGTCTATCCTGAGGTTGTTACGGCAATGGAACTGGAAAGCCGGATACTCTACAAGCTGGTTGACGATTTAACGTCCTATTCCGGGGAGCGCAGTTCCCAATCTGCGGCTGCCCTGATTCTGGCGCGGCAACTTGAAGTTTTCGCGCGGCGCCCTGACAAGATACCTCGTACGCTGGTCAACTTCAAGAATAATATCAGCGCCCTGGGCGACAGTCTTATAGCCCTCGCCCAGTCCCAGCTTGATATTGATTACCTTGTGATCAGCGCGGCGGAAGCGAAACTGCCCCGCGTAAAAGAAAATTTCTTCACCGCGGCTTTCCATGAGATCGCTTCTTTTTTGGCCTCTTTTTTTGTGGATTATAATAACCTTGGCGATGTATACGAGGGGAATGACGTGGTTGAAGTATGGATGCTCGCCGGACGCGATCAAAGCTCCATCCTCAAGTCCATGATCGACGACACCTTTACGCCTGAAACGGGAATCAGGGTGAATGTAAAACTGGTGGCGGCAGACGCGGTTATGCCTGCCGTGGTTGCCGGAACCGGACCGGACGCGGCGATTACGGTGCAGCAGGGGGATCCCGTGAACTATGCGGTTCGTCACGCCGCGCTGGATATCTCCCAATTCGAAGAGTTCGCCGAGCTTGCCAAGCAGTTTGACGACAGCGTTTTCGTGCCTTTCCGTTACGCGGGCGGCGTATATGGACTGCCGGAAACCCAGTACTTCCACGTCATGTTTTATCGCAAAGACATTTTTGAAGAACTGGGGATCAAAATTCCCGATACATGGGATGATTTAATAAGGATATTGCCGGTCATCCAGAAGAACAGCATGAATGTGGGCATCCCTTCGGTGGCAACGACGGTACAGACATCCATTGACTTCTCGAATTTTCTGGCTCATCTTTATCAACGGCATGGCTCTCTTTACAATGAGAACGGCTCCCGCACCCTTCTTGACAGCGAGACGGCGATTGAGGCGTTTGATGTGTACACCAAGTTTTTCACCCATTACAAGACGCCTACGGTATTCGACTTTGTGAACCGCTTCCGTACCGGCGAGATGCCTCTGGCGTTCGCCGATTACACGAACTTCAATACATTGGAAGTTTTCGCCCCTGAGATACGGGGGCTGTGGGGGTTCGCCCGTATGCCCGGTCTTAAAAAAACTGATGGAACCATAGACCGTTCAGTGCCGACCGGCACGCTGGCGTCGATGATTTTCTCCAACGCCAAAAATCCCGATCTCGCGTGGGTATTCCTCAAATGGTGGGTCAGCGCGGACACCCAGTTGCGCTTTGGGCGAGAGTTGGAGAGCGTCATGGGCGCGGCGGCGCGGTACCCTACGGCAAACTACGAGGCCTTTACACGGCTTTCGTGGGGTTCGGAAGAAATGACCGTGTTGCGCGAGCAACGTTCGTGGACAGTGGGTACGCCGGAAGCGCCGGGCGGCTACTATGTGAGCCGGCATATCACCAACGCCGTCCGCCGCGTCATCAATGAGGGCGAGGACACCAGGGAAACTTTGCTTGATTACAGCATGCTCATCAATGATGAATTGATAAAGAAAAGAAAGGAATTCGGTCTTGAATAGGGGAAAAACATGAGTTTTAGAAATTACGTGACGCAAAAACAAAATGCTTCCATTTCTCTGTCAGAAAAGATGGCGAAGTTTAAGATATGCTATCTTTTCCTCGCGCCCTATGGCATAGCGTTCTTTTTGTTCTATATAGCGCCTTTGGCGCTTTCGATCTTATACAGTTTTACCTATTACAATATCCTTGAGCCGCCGAAATTCATCGGACTGCGCAACTACATCAATCTGCTTCTGGGGGACGATGTGTTTCTTACGGCTATGAAAAACACGTTTGTTATGGCGCTTATCACCTGTCCCATCGGTTATATGGCGTCCTTCCTCTTCGCATGGTTCATTCACGAGCTTCCCCGGTATGTCCGGGCTGTGGTGACTCTGGTTTTTTACGCGCCATCCATTTCCGGATCGGTCTACATGATCTGGGCGATTATTTTTTCAGGCGACGCCTATGGCTATATAAACGGACTGTTATTGCATCTGGGGTTGCTCGATCAGCCGGTTCTGTGGCTCACCGATCCCAATTACATGATGCCTGTGGTGCTTATCGTAATATTATGGATGAGTTTAGGCACTGGTTTTTTGGCGTTTATCGCCGGACTTTCGACCATCGACGAGACGCTCTACGAAGCTGGGCTTGTTGACGGCATTAAAAATCGCTGGCAGGAACTATGGTACATTACGTTGCCTAACATGAAGGGCATGCTTATGTTTGGCGCGGTCATGGCTATCACCCAATCTTTCGGCGTGGCTGACGTAACGACGGCGCTCGCGGGCTTTCCAAGCACCGACTACGCGGTGCATACCGTGGTAAACCACCTTGTAGACTACGGCTCCATTCGTTTTGAGATGGGTTACGCCTCCGCAATCGCAACGCTGCTGTTTTTGATGATGATTCTGTGCAACTCCATCATCCAAAAGATGTTGCGCCGGATGGGAACCTAAGGGGGACGCGATGGGTGATACAGAGAAGAAAAAGAAAAAACTGAAAAAACGAAGGAAAGGCGGCTCACGCGGGCTTAACCGTTCCTTTGGCGGCGACGTGTTCATCTTCGTGATTCTTGCGATCTTCGGACTTTTTTTCGCGTACCCTTTGGTATATGCCATTAACAACGCTTTTAAGCCATTAAACGAAATATTCCTTTTTCCGCCCAAGCTCTTTGTGCGGCAGCCTACGCTCAATAATTTTCAGGATCTCTTCATTATAATGAGCAAGTCGTGGGTTACGTTTTCCCGCTATATCTTTAATACGGTGTTTGTGACCGCTATGGGAACCGCGGGGCTTATCATAGCGGCGTCTATGGGAGCCTATGTCGTGTCCAAGTACCCTTTTCCCGGAGGCCGCTTGTTTTTCGCTCTCGTCGTAACAACGCTCATGTTTTCCGGCTATGTAACGGCAATTCCCAACTACCTCATTATGACTGGGCTCGGCTGGGTTGACACCTATCTCGCAGTCATTGCGCCCGCCATCGCCATGCCGATGGGATTCTTCCTGTTAAAACAGTTTATCGACACCATACCAGACGCGCTGCTTGACGCCGCGAAAGTTGACGGCGCGCGAGAATGGCGCATCTTTATTCAAATCATTTTCCCAATGATTAAACCGGCGTGGCTTACCGTGATGATTTTTTCGGTTCAAAGCCTGTGGAACGCCAGAGCGTCGAACTTCATCTATTCAGAGCAGCTTAAAACGTTGCCGTACGCCTTGGGGCAAATCATTTCAGGCGGCGTAGCCCGCGCCGGGGTGGGGGCGGCGGTTACGCTTTTCGTTATGATCGTGCCGCTGTTATTATTTGTCTTTGCCCAGGGCAATGTCATACAAACCATGGCCAGTTCGGGGATAAAAGAATGAAACCAGTGACTCTATATGCCAAACGTTTTTTTATTTTGTGCGGTTTAGCGGCAAGCGCCGCTGTTTTCGCGGAGCCTTCGAACTACACGTACAATTACGATTTTTGGAATGAGCAGGCGGCTTCCCCGGACGCCTACACGGTGAGCGCGTACATTATAGGGGCGTCTCTCGGCGTGGGCAATTTCCGCGATCCCCAGGGGCTTTTTATCAAGGATGAAAAGATCTATGTCTGCGATTCGGGCAACAACAGAATAGTCGTCATTGGCGCGAAAGGACGCAGTGGGTATGAGGTGTTGGCGGTTGTCTCCTCGGTGGTGATAGACGGGGAGGAGAGCGCCTTTGATTATCCTATGGATATTTTTGAAACCGCCTACGGAGAGATATACATAACCGACACCAACAATCAGCGAGTGTTGTGTCTTGATAAAGACTGGAACTATGTTTCTTCTATAGTAAAGCCGGAAGACGAGAGCGTCGGCGTGTCGTCTGACTTTCTGCCCACGAAACTTGTCGTGGATTTTGCGGGGCGCGTTTTTGTACAGGCGCGGAACGTCAACAAGGGGCTTATGGAGTTTGACAGTCAAGGCGTTTTTGTGGGCTATATGGGAGCCAACAAGGTTAAGGTGAATATAGTCGATTATGCGTGGAAGCTCATTTCAACACAAGCGCAACGGGCGAGAATGGATCTCTTTATTCCCACCGAATACAACAACCTCTGTCTTGACCGGGACGGTTTCATCTACGTGACAAATGCCAGCGGACAAACTGATCCGGTGAGACGGCTTAACGCGATGGGACAGGATATACTGATCCGGAACGGGTATGAAGATCCAAAAGGCGATTTGGTTTACGGCAACGCCGGCGGCATAGTGGGACGTTCGAAGTTTATAGATGTGGCGGCGCTGGACAATGATTCCTACGCCTGCTTTGACATGGCGCGGGGACGCGTTTTCCTTTACGACTTTCAAGGAAATTTGCTGTACGCTTTTGGCGGCGTTGGCAACCGCGAAGGGTACTTCATGCAGCCTGTGGCTCTTGAAAAGCTGGGCTACTCGCTGTTCGCGCTCGATTCAAGAACCGGCGCCCTCACCCGCTTTGACCTGACCCGCTACGGCGCAGCCATAAACGAGGCGCTAAGCGAGTACCACGCGGGGCGCTACGAGGCGTCCGCTGAAAAGTGGGAGGAGGTTCTCAAGATGAACGGCAACTACGACCTCGCATACATAGGCATAGGACGGGCGGCGTTGCGCCAGGGTGAATATCAAAAAGCCATGAGGTATTACAAGCTCAAGCGGTACTATATCGGTTACGGCAAGGCGTTTCAGTTTTTCCGCAAACAATGGATGGAAGCGAATCTGTGGAAAATACTGATTGCGCTGGGGCTTATAGCCGCAACGCCGCCTTTCCTGCGATTGGCGCGAAAAATCGGCAAGGAGATTCGGGAAGCATGAAAATTGCGGATAAAAACTGGTGGTTCCGTCTGGGAAAAACATTGAAATACGCTCTATACGTTTCCACTCATCCCTTAGACGGGTTCTGGGATTTAACCCACGAAAAACGCGGCTCCTTTGCGGCGGCCAACGTTATTGTGGCGGCCACGGTACTGGAGGAAATACTGCGCCTTGTGCTGACGAATTTTCAGTTTGTCACCGTCAATATGGAGGAGTTTAACGCCGTTACCGTGGCGTTGCGGGTGATTGTTCCCTTGTGTCTGTGGACCGTGTCCAACTGGTGCCTTACGACGCTCATGGACGGCAAGGGGCATTTAATTGACATTTACATGGCGACTTCTTACGCCCTCACTCCGTACACGCTGATCAACGCCGTGATGATAGTGGCAAGCCAGCTTATCACCTATGAGGAAGGCGCGATCTACTATGTTGTGACAGGGCTTTCTGTTGGTTGGTCGCTTCTTCTCATCATAGCCGGCATGATGATGATCCATGATTACACCCTCACAAAGACCATCCTCTCAAGCATGCTCGCCATAGTCGGCGTTGGCGTCATGGTGTTTATTTTCGTTGTATTTTTCAGCCTCATAAGCGACGCCGCGGCGTATTTTGTGTCGCTGTATAAAGAAATACTGTTTAGAGTGATCTAGGAGGGAGGAATGAAGAATCTGTTGTGGTTGCCGCCTGTTTTTTTCATCCTCGCCGCGCTGGTTTCCTGCGAAAAACGGTCGGCGCTAACGCACAAAAACGTAGTTATTTACGAGAGATATGAAAAAAATGAAGGCGACGAAGAAGGCGAGCCCGGCGGAGACAAAGCGGACAATTCGTCTGTGGTTCTGGAAAATGATTTTCTGGAATTGAGTTTTTCGCCGGGAACCGCCGAAATCGTCATTCGGGAGAAAGAGAGCGGCGTGGTGTGGCGATCCAGCCCTGAAAACGCCGCGGAGGATCCAGCCGCCGATCCCGTGACAGAGCAGCTTATGCGCTCCCAATTCTTTCTGGAGTACGCCAATGTCGCGGGAGTGGGCATGACGCTTTACAGCGGGAGCGACAGCGTTGAACAGGAAGCGTATAATTACGAAATTCGTGACAATGGTCTTGAAGTCCATTACACCGTAGGCAATCTGACCCGCGCCTATCAGCTTCCAGTCGCCGCGCCGGAAGCGAGGATGTTGAGTTTTCTCGAAAAAATGGAGCGCGGCGACCGGCGCAAAGTCGAGGCAAGCTACCGGCTGTACGACATTGACAATTTGCGCCCAGGTGACGATAAAAACGCCCTCCTTTCAACCTACCCCGACCTTGCGCGGGGAAGGGTGTACGTCATGCGCGACACCACCCAAGAGTACATGAAGATCCAAATCGAAGAATTTTTTATCGCCGCAGGCTACACCTATGACGATTATATTGAAGACACTTCACGGTACAGTGTTTCCAGCGTGGATGAAAAACCGGCTTTTAACGTGACCATTCGCTATGAGCTTGACGGCAATTCCCTTGTTGTCTCCGCGCCGTTTGACAAGATAGCCTACCGGCCCGCTTATCCGATAACGCGGCTCGGACTCTTGCCCTTTTTTGGCGCGGGCGGACTTGAGGATTCGGGCTACCTTTTGGTTCCCGATGGAAGCGGAGCGCTCATGTATTTTAATAACGGCAAGAACAACCAAATTCCCTACAACAACAACACCTACGGTTGGGATGAAGGCTTGTCGCGAGAGGCGGTGATCTACGAGAATAGGGCGCCGTTCCCCTGTTTCGGCATACAGAAAAATGGCGCCGCCCTGCTCTGCGTCATTGAGGAAGGCTCCGCGTATTCCAGCATACGCGCCGATGTTTCCGGCAGAAATTGTTCCTACAACAGCGTTTTCGCTCAATTCGCCCTGATTCACGGCGAAAAAATGGATATTTCAGGCCGATCCGACCGCGCTGTGTACCTTTATGAACGGTCGCTTCCCGAAGGGGAGCGCATTGCGCAACGGTTTATTTTCTGCGCCGAAGAAGGGTACGTGGGCATGGCGAAGGAGTATCGCTCCTACCTTCGCAACCGCCACCCCGAACTTTCCCCCAGCGTTGACGGCGGCGTTCCTGTTGTTGTGGAAATTGTGGGAGCCGTAAACAAGACCCAGCACAGGCTGGGCATTCCGTTTGATCTTCCCTTGCCGCTTACTTCTTTTAAAGAAGCGCAAAGCATGATTCAAGATTTCGCGGACTTTGGCTGGAAAAACGCGCGGATAAAACTGATAGGCTGGTTTAACGGTTCCGTCGATCACGCCGTGCCATCAAAGATTTCATTAATAAAGACGCTGGGAAGCGGGCGCGATTTTATGAACCTTGCCGCCGCCGCCAGAGAGCGGGACTACGGTTTTTATGTCGAGGCGGATTTTCTCTTTATGAGGGATAACAGCGTGTTCGACAATTTCAGCCTGTACCGCGACGCGGCCCGTTACGTGAGCCGCGACCGCATCGAATCGTACCCTTACAGTTTCGTCTGGTTTGGCGAACGCACGCAGTGGGGCAAATTGAGTTATCTTGCCCGTCCCGATTATATGATGAAACTCATTGACGGCTTTGTTGACAAAGCGACCGGGTTGGGAGTGGAGAATTTTGCCTTTAGAACCATAGGCTCAAAACTCGCGGGAGATTACAACGAAAAGCGTCTTGTGAGCCGCGAAGCGTCCATGAATATGCAACGCGAAAAGCTGTCCGAATTAAAACGGAAAGGAAAAGGCGTGCTCGTCAATACCGGCTTCGTGTATACCGCGCCCTACGCGGACATTATCACGGACATGACGACAGGCGATCAGGGCTTCGGCATCACCGACGAGGCGGTTCCTTTTTATCAGATAGCCCTTCACGGTCTTGTGCCCTATACGGGAAAAGCGATAAACCTTGCCGAAGATTACACAAAAAATCTGCTTGAAAGCATAGCGAGCGGCGCGGGATTGTATTTCAGTTTTATGACGGAGGAAGTGGCGGCTTTGCAGGAAACGAAATTCCGCCAGTTTTACGCCAATGAATATGGCAAATGGGCGAACGACGCCGCCGCGCTCTACAAACAATTCGAGCGAGACTTTGACGGACTCTACGGGCAGGAAATTAAAAATCACGAAACGTTGTCGCCGGGCGTTACAGTGACAGAATACGATGATGGAACGCTGGTAGTTGTAAACTCTGGCGACGACATCTGGCATTATAACGGCGCCGCAGTCGCGGCGAATAATTACGCGGTGATTCGGTGAAGGAGGCGGCTGTGTACCTAGCAAGGAAAAAAGGGAAATTCATGTTGACGCTCGAAGGCAAAAACGCCGTGGCAGGTTGCCTATACATACTGCCTTTTGCCATAGGTTTTTTGGCGTTTGTATTTTTTCCCATTTTGGAATCTCTCCGCATGGTATTTAGCGAGGTGAATATTGACGTCGTAAAACATGGGTTTTCCATGAACTTTACGGGCTTAGCCAATTTGAAGCGGGTGTTTTTTATTGATCCCGAATTTAACCGGCTTCTTACCGAAGAGGTGGGGCGCATGTTGCTTATCGTTCCGGCGATAATCATTTTCAGCCTTTTTAGCGCGCTCCTTTTAAATCAGAAATTTCGAGGCAGAGGTTTTGTCAGGGCGGTCTTCTTTTTGCCGGTTATTCTTTCCTCCGGCGTAATGATCGGACTTGAAACCAACAACGCGCTTTTAAGCAATATGGCGGATATAATCAAACAAGGAAATTCCGTGAAGTCTTCAATTACAGGCGTGCTTGAAGACATACTCATCACTGAGGGCGCCGCCGGCGGCGACTTTATGGAATACATTTTTGACGTTGTAAATCAGGTGTACGATATAGCCATGGCTTCCGGCATACAGATCATTATTTTCCTGTCGGCGCTGCAAACCATTCCGCCGAGCATGTTTGAAGCCGCGAAGATCGAGGGCGCCACCGCGTGGGAATGTTTCTGGAAAATAACGTTTCCAATGGTAAGCCCGCTCATTCTTGTCAATGTCATTTACAGTGTGGTTGATTACTTTATCAGAACCGACAACAGGGTGATGACAAAAATAAACACGACGTTGATGCAACGCATGGAATACGGCTTTTCCACCGCAATGGCGTGGGTGTATTTTCTGGCGGTTATAATAATAATCGGCGTCGCCGGAGCGATTATTTCAAAAAGGGTGTACTATTATGAATAAAGACGCCGCTTTTTTGAAGCGCAATTGCACCCCCAACCGCTCTGGGGGCGGTTTTTTGATCAGGAAAAAAACCGCGTCTTTTATATACAAAATATGCCGCGCCCTCCTCATTTTCGGGTTGTGTTTTCTTATTATTCAGCCTTTGCTGGATAAACTCAGCGTTAGTTTTATGGAACAGCAGGATCTGTATGACGGCACGGTAATCAGCATTCCCCGTCATTTTACCGTGGAAAACTACTCGCTGGCAAGCCGGCTGCTTGACTTCTGGCCGTCAGCGCTCCAAACCGTGTTTATCGTGCTTGTAAGCGCGGCGCTCCAGATAGCCTCCTGTACGCTTGCCGGCTATGGTTTCGCGCGTTACAAATT
Source organism: Treponema sp. (assembly GCA_031254795.1). Classification (GTDB taxonomy): domain Bacteria; phylum Spirochaetota; class Spirochaetia; order Treponematales; family Breznakiellaceae; genus JAIRKH01. Next base: position 3,962 of record JAIRTS010000229.1, on the reverse strand, counting down.
TCCGCTGAAAAACTTCTGGTTTGCCTGCGTCATGTTGATTATCGTCGTTCCTCCGCAGACCATCATGGCGTCCCTCTACCTTAATTTTCGCTTCTTTGACATATTCGGCCTGTTCCGTCTGGCAACCGGATCGCCTGTGAATATGCTTAACAGCGTGGCGGGTTATTGGATGCTGTCGGCTGCGGGGATGGGGCTGAAAAGCGGGCTGTATATTTTTATGTTGCGGCAGTATTTCCGAGGCGTGCCTAAGGAACTTGAAGAGGCGGCCGCTGTGGACGGTTGCGGCAAGTTCAAGACGTTTCTCATTATTATGTTGCCGGACGCCGCTCCCATGCTCACTTCGTGTTTCCTCTTCTCATTTGTATGGCAGTGGACCGATTCGTTTTATTCAACGTTATTTTTGACGAATTACCAGATGCTTTCAAGCGGTCTTGGCGGTCTCGCGGATCGTCTCGCCGAGTGGTGGGCGGTGATAAACGGCACAAACAGCGTTGCCAGTACGGTGGCGCCTATGGGGTACACCCAAGCCATTATCGCTACGGGAATGCTCATGTGCCTCGCTCCGCTTGTCCTGCTCTACCTGGCCGCGCAGAAAGCTTTTGTTGAAAGCCTGAGTCAGACGGGCATCAAAATGTAGTGGAAGCCGGATAACCCTGTGATTTCAACGCGGCGTATAGCCAGCGCGTGAAATAAAAATTTTTTAGATGGAGGCAGAATATGCTTAAAAAAACAGCGCGAATACTTTTCTTCGCGCTCATGGTGTGTGCGGCGTTTCCCGCATGGAGTCTTGGTGGAGCGGATAGTCTTAAAGGGGTGGATGTCGTTATCGGCAACTGGTGGGCTGATTGGGATTCCGCCACGCGCAAAGCCAACAGCGACGCCGAGGAGAAGCTTATCGCGTATCGCGCGAAGATACAGAGGGACGGCGGCTTCAAAATTCGGGAAAAGAACATATCCAGTTGGGAACAAATGGCGCAGCTTGCGGCGACATCCATTATGGCCGGAAGACCAGCGGCGTCAATTTTTGTGTTGCAACCGAACTGGGCTATGATGCTCTACAACCAAAAGTTGCTCTACCCTATAAGCGACAGCAAAGTCATTAAGTTTGACAGCAAAAAACCTGTTGAATGGAACCAAGACGTGATAAAAGCCTTTACGTTTGGCGGCAAGGCCTATGCGTTCTCGGTGGGATATGGCACGAGCCAGCATGCCAATGGCGTGTTCTTCAACAAGCGTCTCTTTCGGGAAGCCGGTTTGAACCCGAATCTTCCCTACGATATGCAGAAAGCCGGCACATGGACATGGAACGCGTTTCTTGACCTCTGTAAAAGACTCACCCGCGACATAAACAACGACGGCATTAAAGACACCTACGCCATGACTGCGGATCTTTCCACCGAGATGCTTGACGCCATTGTAGCAAGCAACGGCGCCAATTATGTGGACAAGGATAGGTCCGGCAAATTTGTCAACGCCACAAACAGACCCGAATTTCTTGAGGCTTTGCAGTTCGCCCTCCGTCTAAATAACGAAGGCGTTCTTATGCCGCGCCCCGAAGATTCCAACTGGGACTGGTATAGGCCCATGTTCCACGACGGCAAGGTAGCCATGATGGTAAGTCAGCAGTACGTCGCTCAGGAGCTTCGGGATATGACCGATGATTGGGGTTTTGTACTCTTTCCCAAAGGCCCACGGTCCAAGACCTACCGTTATAGCTCTGATGAAAACGTGATGGTCATCCCCAGTACGTTTAAGAGCGAGGAAGTCGAAAAGATACTCTACGCCTTCCAACTCTGGTCAACGCCTGTTGATGACGATCCCGACGCATGGAAAGACGATCAGTACAACATCTACCGGGATTCCCGCGCTGTTGACGAAACGTTGGCGATGATCCGCGATCCCATGTACGGTTCCATGAAGTACTACCTCTTTATCCCCGGACTGGAGCGTGGCGATATCGCATGGAACATGTGGTTTGAGGGCGCCGATCCGGCTCAGCTTGTCGAGTCGGTTTCCCAGTCATGGAACGCTCTCATTAACGAAGCCAATGGCATAATAAAATGAGTTGTCCCGCATAAGGGTGGGGTAGGGGAAGCCGGGCTGTCCCGGCTTCCCTGTGCATGTTCGAGAAGGTTTTCATGGACGAAAACCCTGCCTCGCGGTTATGGCGTACACCGGATGAAAATCCGGTGTACGCCGCCAAAAAGTTCACTCTCCAGACGCCGGCGCCGGACGCAAGAGTAAAGATGAATTTGCCTTTGTCGAATCCCTACGGACGGCAGACCGTCATTCCTCTGGAACGCCGCCCGATCAGGCAGTTTCCGCAGACGGTTTCCTTGCCGCTTGTCAAACGCCTGCAATATGCCATATAATGAAAATCAAGAAAAGAACGCAGGGAGTGTGGTACACCCTAGGAGAAGATATGTCTGAATCGCAAATTTATCAGGGAGCCGCTACAATGGACAAGATCACGAGCCTTGCCAAGCGGCGCGGCTTCGTGTTTCAATCGTCTGAAATATACGGCGGGCAGAACGGCGCGTGGGACTATGGGCCTTTGGGCGTAGAGCTTAAAAACCGCATTGCGCGAAATTGGTGGAAAGAGATGGTCCAGCTTCATGATGAGATCGTGGGACTGGACGCGGCGATTCTCATGCACCCGCGCGTATGGGAGGCTTCGGGGCATGTCGAGAATTTTACGGATCCGCTTGTCGATTGCAAAAAGTGCAAGACCCGCTTCAGGGCGGATCAAATTCCGCCTGAATGTGTGTCCGAAAAAAAATGCCCGGAATGCGGCGGAGAGCTTACCGACACGCGGAAATTCAACCTCATGTTCAAGACCCATATCGGTCCCATTGAGTCAAACGACGACAACAACGTCATATATTTGCGCCCCGAAACCGCTCAAGGCATTTATGTGAATTACAAAAACATCATTCAAAGCAACCGCATGAAGTTGCCCTTTGGCATAGCTCAAATCGGCAAGGCGTTCAGAAACGAGATCGTCACCAAAAACTTTATCTTTCGCACTTGCGAATTCGAGCAGATGGAGATGCAGTACTTCGTGAAGCCCGGAACCGATGTCGAGTGGTTCAACGAATGGAAGAAGCGGCGCTGGGCGTATTATGAAAAACTGGGGATCAAGATGGAGCGCCTGCGCTGGCATCAACACGGAGCGGATGAACTCGCCCACTACGCGAAAGACGCCTATGACATTGAGTACCTGTTCCCCATGGGCTGGAAAGAACTGGAAGGCGTGCATAACCGTTCCCAGTACGATCTTACCCGTCATACGAAATATTCCGGCAAGGATTTGCAGTACATTGATCAGGATGATGGCAACAAGAAGTACATTCCCTTTATTATCGAAACCTCAGCAGGTCTTACCCGCACGCTCCTCATGTTGCTTTGCGACGCCTACGACGAGGAAAAGGTCGCGGATAAGGGCGTAGAAGACGACTGGCGTACCGTACTGCGTTTTCACCCCGCGATTGCGCCCGTCACGGTCGCGGTTCTGCCTTTGCAGAAAAAAGACGGGTTGGCGGAGCTTGCCCGGGATATACGCGCCGGACTGCGCGAGGACTTCGCGACGGACTACGATCAGGGCGGCGCCATAGGCAGGCGATATCGGCGGCAGGACGAAGCCGGCACGCCGTTTTGCGTTACGGTTGACTACGAAACCAAAGAAAACGGCAGCGTAACTCTCCGTTTCCGCGATTCCATGGAGCAGATACGGCTTCCGCGTGAGGAACTCGCGTCGCGGCTATTTCAGGAAATCAAGGCGTACAAACGGACAAAATAGGCGCGCAGGGGAAAGCGGGGTGGCGCGAAGGCGGGCGGCATTCCGCGGCGACACGAACGGACATTGACAGCGGCCGCAGCTTGCGGTTTAATAGTATCCCATGAACATGGCGTCTGAAAAAATATTGACGGGCTGTTCCAAAACTTCAATTTTGGAACAGCAC
>JAIRTS010000174.1 GCA_031254795.1 Treponema sp. | reverse complement strand
AACAGGCGCTTGTTCGGGAATACGAAGAGGAATTCGGCGTCAGGATAAAAGTCGGCGCGTATATCGGCGGCGCGGAATTTGAGTGTCATGGGAAGCGGCATCTCGTACGGGCGTACGAGGCGGTGTTGTTGGGGCGCGATTTCGTTATATCGGAACATACGGCGTGGCGCTGGGCGCGCGTCGAAGAAATTGACGCGCTTGTTCAAAAAGACGCGTTTGTTCCTTCAGACGCATTGCTGGCGCCCTTCATCAAGGAAAGGCTACAGAGTTATTGAGATTGAAAGCCCCGCGTCAAAAAAAGACAGTCCGGCGCCTCCTGAATTGAGATTTACCCGTTCAAGATATTGGGAGTCCTGAAACTTGCTATATATATACGTATCTCCCAGCGTGTTGAGCAGAAGCCGCCATGAAGTAGAGAGCGCGAGGGCGATTCGCCGCCTAAAAGAGAAGTCTACGAACAACCCCGGTTCAAGGAAAACGCCGCCGCTCAGGTAATCGTTGAATTGCAGGGATCTAAGCCAATGGTTGTCAATGCCAACTCCGCGTATGAAAGGGCTTATGTCAAAAGACAGTCCAACCTCCAAAACGCCCGGCGGCAACGCCACCGGCAACGTCAGGGAAAAACCCGCGCCAAAAACAATCCATGTCTGATCGTACGTTATGATCCGCCCCGTAAAATACTCCTTGGGAATCGAATCGCTCCATTCGCCGTCATACAATTTGTCGTTATCGGGATCGGGGACATATTGCGCATATCCGTTAAAAGAATCCCACGAGAAATCCATAAAGGACAGCAATCCGTACACTTTCAGCGCAACCACGCGAAACACCGGAAATGAGCAACCCGCCTTGAAATTGAACAGCAACATGGTTTCCGTAAAATTATCGTGCCGCGAGAAATTCGTCAGCCGGTGATCCCGCTTGTCTTGCCAGTCTCTGTCTTCCATAACGCCCGTGTTGGACGGCGCTCCGTATTTCACCGACAAATTGGTGAAAAATCCGGCTTGTCGCAAGGGTTTTGAACGTTCAAAATTAAGGGCATACCCATAATAAAACAGCGGCTTCATGTCCCAGAGCAACTGACTCAAATAATCGCCCGCGCTGTTTTTGTATACGATCTCTTCGCTTTGCCCGTAGAGAAACCCTACGGAAACCGATGTGGAAAAGACATAGGCGCCCTGTTCGGCGTAGAGCGCATGGCGCGAAAAAAAGACATTGGCAAAAAGAGAAAAAAAGAGTATTATTGTTCCTGATGAATAAATACGTCCATTCATGTATCAAATCCGCAACCCGCGCGGCGCGTGTCACGCTTGCGCTGGGAGTGAGCGTTTTATGTTCATGCGCCCGTCCAAAAACTGAATTCTTTATATTACCACCGCCCACCTATCCTTTGTCAAGAGATGTCATCGGCTACGGCGTGATCGTGGCTTCGTACATCAGCCTGTCGAATGCGCCGGAAGAAGGTGGGCTTTCCCACGGATACCTGCGCCGCGGCTCCATAGTAAAGGTGCTGGAACGCAGGCTCATTAATAAAGGCGCGGAAAATTCGCCGTCAATTCCAGAAGCGTGGGTTTTTGTGGAAGGCGGATATCAAGGCTGGCTTTATGAAGAATCGGTTGATGTCTACGACTATGAAGAGCAGGCGAAAATTGCGGCGGAGAGAATAGTACAATGACAAAACTGCTCATTATATGGCTTGTTCCCCCGATTATCGGGGCTATTATCGGCTACGTTACCAACGCGCTGGCGATCAAGATGCTGTTCCGCCCCCTTACGGAAAAGCGGCTTTTTGGAATGCGCATGCCGTTTACACCGGGCATATTGCCCAAACAACGGCATGAGCTTGCCCAAAGCATAGGACGCATGGTCGAGCGGGAGCTTCTGACGCCGGAAATTGTGCGACAACGCCTGCGCCGTGAAGACGTTCGTTCCGGCGTCAGGCATAACATAGCGCTTTTCACTGAAAATCTTTTGACGGCGCCCCTTTTTCGTCTTTTCGTAAAAGGAAGCGAAGCGGCCGGCGGCGTCATAAGCGGCGTCCTGCGGGGGTTTTCCCAATCCCCGGCGTTTGAAACCCTGTTTGAGAGGCTTTGGGACATGCTTTCTGAAAAAAGCGGGGAATTCGGTGGCAAAACGCTCAGGGAAATCTTTGGCGATGAGCGCGTTGAAAAAATACGAAAAAACATGGAAGGCTCGCTCAACACCGCCATCCAAAACGAAAGCGCGGTCATTGCGGGGCGGGCGTCCGTGACATTCTACACTATGTTCCCGCAAATCACCGATCTCTGCGTCGACTTTCTCAATAAAAAGGATGTCAGGCGGACGCTTGAGGAGCAGGGACGCATTTTTCTGTCCGGCGCAATCGAAAAATTGGGGAGCGTTCAGCGTTTTTTCATTTCGCTTGGAAAGTATGACGTAACATTATCCGAAAAAATGCCCGAAATCATCAACGATCTCATCAGCCAACTCAAACATATTCTTGAAAACCCCAATGAACAACGAAAAATAGCGGAGTTTTTTGCGGACTCGGCGAAACAACTTTTATCCGACAGGGCAAACAGCGAACGTATCGCAAAGACAGCGCTTGATTTTGTGACAACCTACGCCGACAAACCGTTGAAGGATGTTTTTCCAAGCTTTTTTAGTGGAGAATCGCCTGAAGACTTTCACCATATAAAGGAAATGCTCTTTGCGTCTATCAAAAAGAAGCTTGCAGGCGCGGAAACTGTGGAGGCTGCGAACGTCGCGGTTTCCGTCAAAGAAAGTTCAAAATCACCGGAATTTCTCACAACACTGCTCGAAGAACATCAAGATTGGACGCTTGCGAGCGTTTTTCTCATCACTCCTGAGAAAAAAGAGGCTCTGGACGCTTTTATATGCGAAAAGCTGTTGACGCTCGTCGATGAGCAGATCGCCAATATTTTGCGCTCTGTCAATATCCGTCTGCTTGTAGCCGAGCGTGTTGACGAACTTGACATGATTCAAGTTGAACATATCATATTGGACATTATGGCGGATCAGCTTAAATGGATAAATATTTTGGGCGCTATTCTCGGCGCGTTTATCGGGATTTTTCAAGCGGCTTTCTCCTGGTTTACACGCGCTCTGTAATTGGGAAAAGCGGCTTTCTTAACATGATGAAGAACAAGGAAAACAGAAATGAAAACATTGCATTTTGACTGTTTCGCCGGTATTTCCGGCGATATGACTCTAGGCGCTCTGGTCGATCTCGGCGTTGATCCTGAATATCTCAAAACCGAACTCGCCAAGCTCAACCTCGATGGCTGGAAGCTGGATTTTGTCAAGGATCGGCGGGGCGGGATAACCGGACTCCACGCCGTAGTAGACCTCGGCGGCGATACGAGCCATATCGCCGATGACGAAGAGCATCACCACCACCATCACGGAGAGGGGCATGGCCATCATCACCACGCGCACGATGGGCATGGGACGCATGGCGCCCCGATCGATCATGATCACACGAGCCATGTTCACCGGAAATGGAAGGATATACGCCTCCTCATTACGCAGTCCGGCATTGCCGAAGGCGCGAAAATTCGCGCGTTGGACATTTTTACGAGGATAGCCGAAGCCGAGGCGAAAGTTCACGACACACCGGTTGAGGATGTGGCGTTCCACGAAGTGGGCGCGCTTGATTCCATTATTGACATTGCAGGCGCCGCCATCTGTCTTGATTTCCTGAAACCGGATAGGATAACCTGCGGGGAAGTTGAGCTTGGCGGAGGCGTTGTACGGTGCGCGCATGGGGTGTTGCCCGTGCCTGCGCCCGCGACCCAGATTCTTATCCGAGGCATGCCGGTGACAACGGGCGGTTTTGACAAGGAAATGACCACCCCGACGGGCGCGGCCATTCTTGCGGCTTCGGTCGACGAATTTGTCACGACAGCGCGTTTTCGGGAGGCGAGGACAGGCTATGGCATTGGCACGCGGAGCATGGAGCGTCCCAATTTCCTGCGTGTTTCCCTGCGCGAGGAGGTGGGCGAAGCCGCGCCCTGGAAAACGGAAACCCTCACACTTGTCGAGGCGGCCATCGACGACATGACCGGCGAGGCGTTCGGCTTTCTTATGGAGAGCCTCTTTGAGGCCGGCGCCCTTGACGTCACCCTTTCCCCTTGCGTAATGAAGAAGTCCAGACCTGGAACCATTGTCTCAATTCTCGCCAATGCGGAGCGCCTTGATTCGGTGCGGCGTACGCTTTTTCACCGTTCCTCAACCATAGGATTTCGGGAAATAGACGTACGGCGCCAGTACCTCGAAAGGCGAGAGGAAATCCGAAGCGGCGAATTCGGCGCGACGCGGATAAAAACCGCGTTCTGGGACGGAGAGCCGTTTCGCGCCAAGATGGAGGCTGACGACCGCGCCCGCATTGCGCGGGAGAGAAACTGTGCTCTTGACAAGGCTTGTCAAGACTGCCACGACGCGGCGTATTGAGATTTTCGGGAATATCCCATTGCTTTTCTTGGGGCATTTAATTATATTAGTAATGGGAAAAGGCGGTTAAGCCCACCGGCAAACCAGCCTGCTTTTCCACTTAAATCTAAGGAACCTTCATGAAGGATGATAGACAAAATAGGCGCAAAATTCGTTCCACAACTGTCTTGGCAGTGCGTAAAGATGGAAAAGTAGCCATAGCTGGAGACGGGCAAGTTACGATGGGCGAAACCGTGATGAAAAACAACGCGCGAAAAGTGCGGCGCATCATGGATGGAAAGGTGTTATGCGGCTTTGCGGGAGCCACCGCCGACGCATTCACCTTATTTGATCTCTTTGAGGCGAAACTTAAAGAGTATTCCGGCGATCTCCTGCGCGCCGCGGTGGAGCTTGCCAAAGACTGGCGCACGGACAGGAGTCTGAGGCGGCTTGAAGCGTTGCTCTTGGTAGCCGACAAAAGCAAAACATTGCTCATTTCAGGCACCGGCGATGTGATAGAGCCGGCGGAAAACGCCCTTGCAATCGGTTCAGGCGGGAACTACGCCTATGCCGCGGCGCTCGCCTATCTTGAGAGCAGTTCTTTTTCAGCCGCGGAAATAGCGGAAAAAAGCCTTGCCATAGCGGGAAACATCTGCATCTACACCAACAACAACATTGTTGTGGAAGAACTATAGGAGAAAAAATGAGCGACATAAAATCCAGCAAGCAAAGCGACGCCACCTTTGACAAATTGACGCCGAAAGAAATAGTCGCGGAACTTGACAAATATATTGTGGGCCAGAAAAAAGCCAAACGCGCGGTCGCGGTGGCGTTGAGAAATCGCATCCGCAGACTCAAGTTGGATGATGAAATAAAGGAAGACATCACCCCGAAAAACATCTTGATGATTGGTCCCACAGGCGTGGGAAAAACCGAGATTGCGCGGCGGCTCGCAAAACTCGCCGGCTCTCCGTTTATCAAGGTTGAAGCCACCAAGTATACGGAAGTCGGCTATGTGGGGCGGGATGTTGAATCCATGATACGCGATCTCATGGCGGCCGGAGTCGCCATGGTGAAACAGGAGATGCAAGAATCCGTGGTCGCCGAGGCCGAAAAGAGAACCGAAGAGGCGTTGCTTGACTTGCTTTTCCCCCATAAAAAACGCAGGGAAACGAAGAAATCAGGCGGGCCCATTGTGCGTCCGGTCGGCGCCTTTTCCTTTAACAATGACGGGTCAGAAGGCCCCGGTCCTTCTATCTTGGGAACGGCGATTCAGGTGGGCATTCCGATTTTTGACAAGAACGCCGCAAAAGAGGATGCCGCTCAACCGGAAGAACCGGTGAAGGACGGACCTGCGGAGCAGGCTACGCGGGAAAAGCTGCGGGAAATGCTCTGTTCCGGCAAAATGGAAGATAAAATCGTGGAAATCACGGTAAGTCAAAATTTTCAGTTTCCCGGCATTGAGTCCATGGGTGGCGGACTTGAAGACCTTGAGTCGAGTCTTTCCGGCGTTTTCAGTGCCTTTGGCGGAGGACAGAAGCGCAAGCGCGTCACTATAGCTCGCGCCCGTGAAATCATCATGGCAGAAGAAACCGACAAGCTCATCGACCGCGAGCGGGTAAGCGATGAAGCCCGGCAACGGGTCGAGCAGACCGGCATCATCTTCATCGATGAGATTGACAAGATCGCCGTAAAAGGCGAGCGGGGTGGCGGCGGGCAGGATGTGTCCCGCGAGGGCGTACAACGCGACATTCTCCCGATTGTGGAAGGAGCTACGGTCAACACCAAGTGGGGGCAGGTCAACACGGATCACATCCTTTTCATCGCGGCGGGCGCGTTCAATATCAGCAAACCATCGGATCTGATCCCCGAATTGCAGGGACGCTTCCCGCTCCGCGTGGAGCTTGACGCCCTCGGCAAAGACGACTTCCTGCGTATCCTCACCGAGCCCAAAAACGCCCTCACCAAACAGTACCGCGAACTGCTTGGAACCGAAAATGTCAAGATTGAATTCACCGCCGACGCCATTGAACACCTTGCGGAACTCGCAGCCGAGGTCAACAACCGGCTTGAAAACATCGGCGCGCGCAGGCTTCACACTATCATGGAAGCGCTTCTGGACGAACTTTCCTTTGACGCGCCGGATATAGCCCCCGTGCGCGTGGTCATCGACAAGGACTATGTTGGTGAAAAACTCGTGGATTTGGTGAAAGATCAAGATTTTGGAAAGTATATACTTTGACAATTCCCCGTAATTGTGCGTTTTTCATGCCGCCCCGCGAGTTTTGGGAAAACGCGGGGCTAATACCGCGCCCTGACGTTCCGGCGGTATATGACGCTTGGTCGGCGTTATGAACCCGCCCCGGAGCGCGAATCTTCGGACGCTCGGAAACACGAACCACACAAATTGGAGATGGAGGCGAGGCTTCTGCCAAACCTGCGGGCGATGGAGCGGATAGCGTTTTGGCGACCCAAATAAGGAAATGAGCAGTATTTCTATGGCCGACAAGCTGTGGTGGAGAAAACTTCACAAAGGGTGTAGCCCGACTGCGGTTTTTCGTAGCCCGAGCCACCCAACGGGGGCGACGAAGCATATACAGCCTTGGTTATGCGACGTTAGGGCTGTTTTTTTAAACCTCAAAGAATTAAATATTCCTCACTAAATATTCTCATGAGTTCTTTCATTTATAAATATAATTTTTCCAACAAATTTATACCATTTTTTGTTTTGAATATTTTTTCTTTGATATTTTTTATTGAATGCTCGTCCATTTCAGCCTCAAAAATATTTACCAAAAAATCGGCCTCAACTAAAATTTGATAATCTATACCATCAATAACGTCATATTGGTGATGGTGTCCAATAAGAAACAATACTCTGTCTTGAATGATATTATCTAAATCAATATTTTTCAAAAGTTCTTTGGCGACCAGATGCCCTTCAATTTCTTGCCAATTCCCAGCATCTGAATTATGTTTCCGTTCAGATTCATGAATTCCAATATCATGGAGGATTGAAGAAATATCTATAATTGTTTGCAGTTTTGTATCACATTTTTCCATAATACCAATATGATGAGCAAATGAGAAAACTTTAAGTAAATGATTGATACGTTTTACATCATTTCCATTGTAAATTATTGCCAATTCAAGAATATGATCAATTAACATGATCTCCTCCAAAAATATCAATTTCAATAATATTATCATATTTTCTTAAAAAATGTCAATATGCTTTTTTTTAAAAATTCGGCCCTAATGTCGTATAACTTTTTATAGGCGAATCTTTCTTCGCATATACCACCTGTTCGGCAGTATATGCGAAACCCCCGCGTTTTGTCAATCGTCGAGCTATCGGCGTTCCATGAGCGTCCGGTGGCGCAGTCCACACACGAAATTCCGAACCGCTTTAGCGGCGAAGCATCCACAGTCCTGTTTTGTACAGTTTGGGCGTATTTTCATTCGCAGTGGGGTCTGATACCCCACCCTTCAGGGCGGTTAGAATTGGCAACGCCAACAAAAATTGGTAGCAGACCACACGGTTAAATAATTTCCTTACAGAACGAACCTCGTAAACGATGTAACGCTTACGAGATACCCCGCCCTTCAGGGCGGGGAGGTTCATTAAAATTTTGCCGGTGTAATACCCTGCGGCTCTGCCGCGGCTGAAATTAGTGATATAATGAGGAATGAGCGGGAGAATAAGAAAGCCGCGTGACGCGAGTGTGATAATGTGTCACATAACATGCCCGGCGAAATATAGAAGGGCGGCGACAACTAGAGAAACAGACGAAAAATTGAGGGAATCGCGCGAAGGGATGGAAGCGAGGTGCGAGATAAAATTTCTGGAGGCGGGAACCGGGAAGGAGCGCGCGCCCTTTCCGGCGCGATCAGTGCCGACATATAGCTTCGCGCGGATGACACAAATAATAAAAAGCGTAACGGCGAGGAAAATATTTGAGGCGCGCCCGGAAGTGAAAAAACTGTTATGGGGAGGGGAATTCCGGACGAAAGGGTGTCGCGCGGGAACGGCGGGAGGACACGAGGATGAAAAAGCGATTGCGCGTTATGCGAAGAATCAAAGGAGGAAACCCGGAGAATATGAATAAATATAAGAAAACAAGCGATTGGAGCTGTTTTGAAAATACCCTCAAAAGAGATCTGCTCCGGGTATTCTTTATTGCTTATAGAATTTATTTGTTTAGTGTTGCAATGAGTGAGTTACAGGCTGCCTGCCCGAAAATCACCGCCGCCCGATTTTGAAAACGCCGAGGGCTGTTCTGATAAAACAGGGAAAATCGGGTTTATAAAGTGATTTTCAGCATACAGCTGAAACGGTGTCTGCCGGTTGCCGCTCGCACGGCTCGCTTCCGATCCGGTTCGCGCAAACACCTTTTTCGTCTCAATGCCCGAAGGCTTCGGGCGCTTGGGCAATTCCGTGATAAACGTCCTGTTCCCCCGCTTCCATCCGACTCGGTCTTCCCCGTGCAGGTGGCGTACATGATGACGCTCCCGGCTGGCTTCCCACTGCCCCCTTCCCCTTGTTCTTTGCCTCACCCGTGTGGCGTGTTCCGGCGGGCGTCCAGCGTCACGATATTCAACTCATTCACCGCTTCCTCTATTCTGATCCAACACCTGCCGCGCTTGAAGCGCCTCGCAGGGCATATCCGCCTCGCTTTCCGGTTCCGCGTTCACCGGCGTCGGAACGTAGTTTGTTGGTTTTGAAAAAAGCTTTGGGAAAAGCGGTCAAAAGCCTTTCCGCGCTGTGATTGACTTGAAACAGAGGAGTTGCGGGCGTATGTGGGGAAGAAGAACAAATATGGCTCATATATGCCTGCCATTCGGAAAGCCGCAAGCGGCATGACGCGGCTTGCGCCGGGACGCGCGGATGAGCGGCCCCCAAATCTGAATCTCCTACGCCTTGTTTCAAATTTTTGAAATTCCGACAAATTTTCTTGAAAAGATATTGACAATCCTTCATGTATGGTATATATTGTCTTTAAAAGAAAGAGACTTTCAAAAGGAGCGTGAACAAATAGAAATGAACAAACCGTATTATGCAAACCGCCGTGACCGCGGAGAAGTTACCCCCCCCCCCCCCCGCATTCTTTAGTCTCATATTATATAAATCATACAAATAAGCAGACTCTTCGTTTTCTAAATAAAACCCCCGTATTCCTGTTTCGCGGCCAGAATTTTCCGTTCGGGATCCCTGCCAACCTGTTAAGGAACCCGATCAACTCGTTAGGGTTCCCGATTAACTCGACAGGGCGCCTGATCAAGTCAATAAGGATCTCGATCAACCCATTGGGATTCCCGATTGACTCAATAGGGCGTTCTGTCAACCCGTTAGGGCTTCCGATCAGGTCAATAGGGAACCCAATCAACCCAATAGGGTTCCCGAGCAACCCTGTAGGGGGCGCGCTCATTGTTTTCAGACGTCAAAATGACGTCGATTCATATTCATTCATATAAGGAGTAGCGACATGGCGACAACAAAAGACTGGCTTCCTACGACAAGGGAAGGCGTATTGGCAATGGCGAGCGACTGGATAGCCGTATGCTTGTCAAAAATGACCGAATGGAACATCCCCAAATCGGCGATCACCGCGATCCAGACTCTTAGACAGGCCGCGGCGGCGGCGCTTGAAACCGCCAAGAACGAGACCACCCGCACCCCGGTTGCGACCGCCCAATGCAAAGAAACTTTTGACGCGCTGATCGCCGGGATGAGGGATTTCAAGCGGAGATATTTTTTATCCCCGCCCCTGCTCGATTCCGGCTACATCGCCCTGGGCCTCAAGCCGCGCGACTCGCATCCAACGCCATCTGGCATCCCCACGTCTCAAGTCATGGTGGAGACATATCTCGTTGGGCGGCACGAACTGGGCTTGAGGATAGTCTACATTGACGGCAATCCCAACGATCCGGCGAACAAAGGGTACCGGATATGGTACAAGGTGGTCGCGCCCGGAGAGACGCCGCCTTCCGACCCGGATCGCGACCTTACGAAGTCGTTTTTCACGAAACGGAAAAAAGACGTGATCGAATTCGAGTTCGGGGACAGCGGGAAGACCGCCCATTTTGCCGTGCAGATAGAAAATGACGGCAAGAAAGGACCCTGGGGCCCGCTGGCGCCGGCGCTGATACCATAACGATGGTGTCAGCCGCGTGCGGCGGGCATACAAAATATCGTGGCAAAACGCCGGGTTTCCGGTTTTTGACAACCGTCTTTGACGGGAAGCCCGCTCTTTAGGGTGGGTATATATTTTTGGAGAAAGCGGGAAAAAGGGACGAGGCAAAGAGATTTCCGGCGGCGTACCGCGCCAACGATGACCGCCGCAAACCTTAAAGCTGCGCCTCATCCCCGCGCTCCAGTATAAGGAGTTTTTCGATGAAAGAAAACCCTGTTTTTCTGAAGGCAGCCGGCAAGGCGGCAGGTTTGCCGGCTGTTCTGCTGGCATTTGGATTGATCGCGTCAGTTACGCTGGTGTTGGCGGGATGCGGCGAAGAGGATTCCGGAGGAGGAGGAGGCGGCAGAATTCTAACCATTACCGGCATAACACAGAGCGGCGCGGTTGGGGTTAATATCGCCAGCCAAATTGACTCAAGCACTCAGTATATTGTCTCGGCAGGCGCGGGAACAGTTTCCAACAATTCAGTTGTTATGGGGCTAAAAACGGTTTCAAACGGCGCTATATTACAGTCCGATTGGACAGGAGCCGGGGAATATTTTGTGTACCTTCAGGTGAATTCCCAATCCCCAAACTATTTTTATACCGGGGGTAAAACATGGGAGCAGCTTGGAATCACCAGCTCGACAAGTCCATCTGACGTGAATTCAAGACTTCCAAAATATGACTTTCCGGAAGGCGATATTACCATTCCGTTTGATCAATTTTTGGAGACTCCCTAACGGGTAAAATTCCGCTTGACCGCCCCCTTCAATGTACGATGGGGACGGTTTTACACGCGAAACTATTTTTGAATTTGTTTTTAACAGGAGAAAGAAGATGAAGAACATGACAAAGAAAGGATTGTTGGCGTTGGTTCTTGCAAGCGCTCTTGCGGGAGGTGTTTTTGCGCGGGAAGGAGACGAGAAGCCTGCGGCAGGCAAGCATCAATCGTTTGATATGCTGATCGGGCTTAATTTTGGGGTGGGCGTGACTCCAAACATGGGGGATTTGTATAGCTCCATAAGCGACGGCCGCATTCCAAAAGGTAATTACGCTATGATATATGACTTTGGGCTGACGTATGATTTTTACCTTTTCAACTGGCTGTCGCTCAACACCGGGTTGTTATTTCACCCCGATATATATCTGATATTAAACCAGGATTTGCGCGACAGCGACAATTTCACCGACATCGCGGCGAGCCCGGTTTGTTTGACGATACCTCTCGCGGCGCACGTTAATGTTCCGAAGGTTGAATGGCTGTATGCGGGAATAGGATTAAATTTAAACTTTCCGATTGCCGGGATGTTTGACGGACTGGCCGGGATCGATACGAAAGGGGATTTTTTTGTTGGTTTGCCCATAGATATAGGGTTTGACTTCGTGAGGCCGGGCAGGGGCGGAGGACGTTTTTTTGTCAGGATTACGCCTGAATTCCATGAAAAGGGAAGTGTTGCGCCGATTGGCTTTATTTGGCAAATTTACAACTGGAAAATTTATAGCAAGTGAGCCGGTTTCAAAACGCGGGCTGCGTTTGCGAGCGTAGTTCGCGTTAGCTTTGGAACAGGTTGACCGCCCCCAATATAAAACGGGGGCGGTTTTTTTATACGCGAGACTATTTTTGAATTTGTTTTTAACAAGAGAAAAAAAATGGCTAAGAAAAGTTGGCTTATAATACTTGTCCTGACGCTGGTATTCGCAATGATTGCGTCAGTTTCGCCGGCGTTGGCGGGGCGCGAAAATGGCGACTCCGGCGGAAGCGCCGCCGCTCGCAAGGCGTTCCGCCGCGCTTTCTTAATCCCGGTTCAACCCTTTCACCGCCGCTTCCAGCGCCCTTCTGTTGCTTTCGGAAAGGGGGGCGAGCGGCGGGCGAACGGGTCCTGCGGGAAGCCCCGCCATGCTCAGGGCCGCTTTTATGGGGATGGGGTTTGTTTCAATAAACACCGCCTTGATGAAAGGCAACAGTTCGTAGTGCAAGGTTCGCGCCGCCACAAAATCGCCGCCGAGACCGGCTTTGACGAGGGCGGCTATTTTTGCGGGCGCGAGGTTGGACGCCACCGAGACAACGCCATCGCCGCCAAGCGCAAGCGTGGGCAGGGCGAGCGCGTCGTCGCCGGAAAGAACGAAGAAATCTTTGCCTTCCGCCTTGCGTTTTCTGGCGAGGGCGATGATGTCTCCCATCTGGCCGATGTCGCCGGAGGACTCCTTGACGCCAATGACACCCGGAATCAGGGACAGCCTGTCCATGAGCGGCGCGCCGATATTTTTACCGGTGCGGGACGCTATGTTGTAGACGATGATGGGAATCCCGCTCTCTCTCGCCACGGTCTCGAAGTGCAGGAAAACGCCCTCGTCGTTGGGCTTGTTGTAGTAGGGCGTCACCACGAGAGCCGCGTCCGCGCCGAGTTCTTTCGCCCGTTTGGTGTAAGCCACGGCTGATTTTGTGGAATTGGAGCCGGCGCCTATGATAAGCGGAACCTTGCCCTTCGCCTCTTTCACTATTATTTTTATGAGTTTTTCCTCTTCGTCTTCGTCCAGAGTCGGCGTTTCTCCGGTTGTTCCAAGCGGCACAAGACCGTCGATGCCTTGGGCGAGTTGAAAATCAATCAATGTACGGAAACCCTCGTAATCAATGTCGCCGTTCGCCTTCATTGGGGTGACGAGCGCGGTGAACGCCCCTCTAAAATCTAACCCAGTCTCTTTGTTCACACATCCTCCAAAAAATCATCTATGGTGAAAACACGTTGGCTAACATCCGCGTCTTTTTTGTTTGCGAGCCATTCCGCGCATCGCACCGCGCCGAACGCGAAGCCGTCGCGGTTGCGCGCCGTGTGCTTTATCTCTATCGTGTCGGCCGGGGAATCAAAACGCGCCGCGTGGGCGCCCGGCTCCGCTCCGACTCGCAAACTGGCGAAATGGAGTTCTTCCGGTTGCGGAGGGCGGTCAAGCGCGTCCCATACCGGCGTTCTTTTGCGTTTCATCGCGGCGATAATTTTCTCAACAAGGATTTTCGCCGTTCCAGACGGGCTTTCTTTCTTCTCATTATGGTGAATTTCATAGCCGCCCACGTCATATTCAGGGAAGGAGTCCATCAATTGGGCGGCGTGAGACACGACGCGGTAAAAAATATTCACGCCAAGAGAGAAATTCGGCGCGTACAAAAGACGCGAGCCGTCCGCTTCTATGACACGCTTCACCTCGTCAAGACGATGGTACCAGTTTGTCGTGCCAATCACCGCCGGAATACGCCTTCGGGAAAGTTCTTGTATGTTGTGGACAACAACATCCGGTTGGGTGAATTCAATCGCAACATCCGCGCCGCCGAGGTTATTCACAGCGCCAGCCACGCCAGCCGCGTTAGCCGCGCCAAAGGATGCGGCGATCTCCACGCCCAGCCTTGATGTTTTCTCTTTGGCATGAGGATCGATGACGCTGACAATTTCATGCCCCCGCGCCGTGGCGATTTCCTCTATTCGCCTGCCCATTTTTCCGTAACCAATAAGCGCCAGTTTCATTGCACCTCTCTTTATCCGCCCCGCAAGGGCGCATCCTATAGGGGCGGCGCTTTAGGATTCGCGTGGAAATACCATGAGCGTTTGGCCGTGGTATTTCACCATCGCGACCACGCCTTAACAGGCGGCCATTCCAGGGCGCGCCCTTGCGGGGGTATTTTCGCGCGGTTCCTCGCTTGAATTGTCATATCGAACGTTTTTACCGCGCGTAACCGCGGCTTGCGGCGCGGCGCATTCATACAGGCTCCGCGCCGGCCTGCGGCGACCTCCCGCCGGACACGCCGCTTCGTTCCAGTATAGGCGTACTCGGCGTTTTACTCAAGAGACCCGATCCGCTTTTTATTCGCAATGGGATTTCGTCTCCCGCAGGTGGCGGGCGGTTCATAGATTTGTTGACAGTAAAACAAAATAGTCCTTCCTTATTAATTTCTTGATAATGAAATAATATGATCAAGCGCCAATACGCGGACATCCGAATTTCCATCGGAGCTTTTTTGCAGGGCAAGACGGTGGCGACGTTGCGGACGCTGGGCGCGGGCTTCTCAGCCAGCCTCGCCATTATGGAAGAAGGCGCGGAACTGGCGGAACGGCTCGTGCATAACAAACCCCTGCCCCAATCTACCGATTGCTCTCCGGCGCAGTCGCAACAACCCTGAAATCAAGCAGGTCTACGAGTCTTTCTACGCCGCGCCTTTAAGCCTCCGCGCAAAAAGGTTGCTTCACACCAAATCTCACGGATGGCGGCTTATTTGGGGTGAACGGCTGACACGCCAATATCAATAAGTTAAGAAGGGGGAACGCCGTGGTCTTTCAACATAAAGGCATTTGTCTCCATAGCCGGACTTTTAGACGCCGCTCCCCCTCGCTCCTTTTCGCAACGGGATTTCGTCCCCCGCCACCCCGAATGCGTGCAATCGTTGGCTCTGTGGCGGGGATGGTTCATTCGCGTTTGGCATGCGGATATTCAGAAACATAATAGCCACGAGCCACACGAACAGAACAACGCGCCCTTCATTTCTTTAGCTCGCGCCGTTTGTGTAAAATTACGCTCCATCCATTTTCAGTGTAATCGTGAACATCAAACTACGACGCCCTTTGTTCGCGCGGTTCATGACGCGCCGAAAAACTCCCTGTGAATCCGCCTCACCGCTTCGTCCGACTGGGCGTCGTTCACAATGAAACTGATGTTCACCTTGCTTGCGCCCTGGGAAA
>JAIRTS010000145.1 GCA_031254795.1 Treponema sp. | reverse complement strand
AGGGCGCCGTCATTGCGAGCGAAGCGAGGCGATCCGGTGACACAAGACTGTTTTGTCCGGATCGCTTTGTCGCTGCGCTCCCCACGATGACGACCGCCTCAAGAGAAACGCCGCCGGTCTCGCCAGCCGGCTTGTCTGTCGGGTAATTAAAGCTCTTCGCCGCGCAAACGGTTATTTCAGGAGAGAGCGGGGGGGGGGGGGGGGATATGGGGCTTTGGCTAATGGCGTATATGATTCGTCCATTTCTGTTTGTTGTCATTTCTTTTGAAGGCGCTGTTTCTTTTCGCGCATACGATTCGTTCATTTTTGTTTGCCGTCACTTCCTTTGAAAACACTGTTTCTTTTCTCAAGAATATATACTATGAGAGAGGCGGCTGTCAATACCTTTTTTCAAGAAAATCGCGTGGAATTTCAAAAAACAAAATAAGGAGTCGATCCACAAAGCGGGAAAGCCCTCAAACGAAACCGTAATTGATGGAGAAGAACCCCATAGCGAACGCCTCTCAATTCCGCCGCTTGCCGGGAAAACAACGCCTTTTTCGAAAGCCCGCGCCTTATCTTGCGCCTCATCCGGCAATCGTTCCCTTCAGGTCTTCCCCAAACGCCGAACGAAGCCCAGCCGCGCGGCCATAGCGTGTCCCCAGCCGTTTTATCCTTCGCTTTTTGCTTTCCGTTTCCGGTCAGGCTGACGTTTTGGCGGCGGGGGCGATTGACGTCTATGGCGATTGTCAGGTTTCACAGCGGCGTCTTTTGTCCCCCGCCCTTTCCAATCAACAACCCCGCCCTAAAGGGACGGGGTTGTTGGTTCTGATAGGTATGGATTGTATGCGGGATCCAAGACCCTTGAACCGAAAGCGGATGCCGCTATTGAAACCGCCCTAAAGGGCGGGGTATTGGACCCGCCTGCGAATAAAATGCTCAACATTGTGGCGCGCGGCGGAGAGGCTCATCGCGCGGCTCCCAATCACGAGGCGGGTTTAAGCGCCGGAAACAGGATCACATCGCGTATGGAGGCGCTGTCCGTAAGAAACATGACGAGCCGGTCTATGCCGACGCCCATGCCGCCGGTCGGAGGCATGCCGATCTCAAGACTTGCTATAAAGTCCTCGTCAAGCTGATACGCCTCGTCATCGCCGAGCTCGCGCTCCCTCGCCTGCTGGCGGAACCGATCAAGCTGGACAATGGGATCGTTCAATTCGGAATACGCGTTGGCAAGCTCCCTCCCATAGACGAAGGCCTCAAACCGCTCGGTCATGTCCGGATTCCCCGGCTTTTGCTTTGTAAGCGGTGAAATATCGGTCGGATAGTCGATGATAAAGGTGGGTTGAATGAGTTTTTCTTCGGCAAATCGCTCAAACGCCGCGTTCATGACATCTCCACGGGTGCAGTCCGGCAGATTTTTTTTAAGGGCGTCAACCAGATGGCGATCTCGCGCGGCTTCGCGGGCGTCTTCATCAGAATGTATGCGGCTGAAATCGGGGCCGCCGTTTTCTGCGATGGCGTCCAGCATGGCGATCCGCCGCCAGGGAGCCGCGAACTCCAACTCCGTCCCCTGATACACGACTTTTGTCGAGCCGCACACCGCGCGGACGGTCTCGGCGACGAGGTTTTCACACAGTTCCATCATGCCGTGGTAGTCCGTATACGCCTGATACAGTTCCAGCATGGTGAACTCCGGGCTGTGGCGGGTGTCCACGCCCTCGTTGCGGAAGTCCTTGCCAAGCTCATACACCCGCTCCATGCCGCCGACAATGCACCGCTTGAGGTACAATTCGGTGGCGATGCGCAGATGAAGCTGAAGGTTCAGCGCATTGGACTTTGTAACAAACGGCCGGGCCGCCGCGCCGGACGCGATGGTTGAAAGCACGGGAGTCTCAACCTCAAGAAACCTCTTCGCGTCAAGAAAGCCGCGGATAGTTGAGATGATTTTGGCGCGTTTCTGAAACGTTTCAAAAGACCGCCGGTTCATAATGAGATCAAGGTACCGCCTGCGGTACCGGACTTCCGTATCCTGCAAGCCGTGGTATTTTTCAGGGAGCGGCTCGAGTCCCTTCGCCAGAAGCGCAATGGACGCCGCATGCACCGAAATCTCGCCCCGTTTGGTCTTGAAAACAGCGCCCTCTACGCCCACAAAGTCGCCTATATCGTACGCCTTCACCGCGCCGTAGGCTTCCTCGCCGATGTCATTGACGCTGATATACGCCTGTATTCTGCCGTCCCGATCCTGAATATCCGCAAAAGACGATTTCCCCATGCTGCGGAATGACATGAGCCGTCCCGCTATGGAAACGGTTGTTCCCTCGAGTTTCTCAAACCGCTCTTTTATTTCAATGGAATGATGGGTCTGTTGAAATGTCCTGTGATTAAACGGGTCTTTTCCTTCTTTCTGCAAAGAAAAAAGCTTCTCGCGTCTGACGCGAGCCTGTTCGGAATAATCGCGCTCTTCGCTGTTTTCCTTATTTTCCATGTTTTCTGATTCTATGTTCTCTTCATGCGCCATAAAAACCTCTTGCACATTATACGGGAAACAGCCGCTTTTGACAAGCGCAGCGCATCCTCACTAGCTATGGGACACTCCGGCGCTGAGAATAAGCATTGCCCACTTTAGAGGAAAACTCAGCCATCGAGTAGACCTGGAAAGCGTGGGGGATGGTAGAAATGGCAGAAGCGGTGTTTATCGAGCCATACGTTCCAGTTGGAGCGTTCCGATGAAGCGCCCGGCAAACGGCTTTTCTTTTGGGGCATAAGGATGCGTCCAGTACTG
>JAIRTS010000097.1 GCA_031254795.1 Treponema sp. | reverse complement strand
GTCTTGCTTGAGCGCTCCATTGTTTATAACGTTAAGAATATGTATGCTTCCGTAACAAATTAAGCTGAAAAGGAGGCGTTGTATGCCCTGCGAAGGCGACTGGCTCCCCGGCGGGCGGGAATTGCGGCTTGTGATGGCCAAAAACTGGCTTGCGGCATTGGAGGCGCGGGCGAAAGCGTGGAAGGTTCCGTCAACGGAGGTTGCGGAGCTTCAGGCATTGACCGGCGCCGCCGGGGCCGCGTTGGCGGCGGTTTCTTTTGGAACCCGGAGCGGGACGCAGAGTTATACTGAGGGATGTAAATGCTCCGATAGGGGCAGCTTCAATAGCTCCAACGAGCGGCGTTACATGGCGGCCTGGAATGGGATGGGCATTTTGAACAAGAGCCTCTCCGGCTTTTATGGCGCGCGGCGCTAGGCTCCGCCGCGAATGCCAGAGAGCCGATCCCCGCATTATTGGCCGTTCCCGCCGTCACGGCGCGGCTGACTTTTGTCAGTTGAGCCTGTTCGCGTTGTTTTTGCAAAGATAGCGCCCCCGCCCTTAAACCTTCTTTTGACGCTTAAAAAGAGGCGCCCCGCGTTCGCCGCTCTCCGCCACGTGAAGAATGCGGTGGGCGCCGGTTGTAATTGGGGGCGGCTTTTCATGGCGCGGACGGCTGTCAACACGTTTTTCAGGCGGATGGAAAACGCGACTCATCGCGCGAAAAGCGTCCTTTCCCTGCCTTCGCGGAAAAGGGGGACAAAGCGGCGGGGCGGAATGTTGGTCGCGCCTAAATCGTCTTTGTAGGGCAGGGGCATGCCCAGATCGAGAAACGGAGCGCCGCGCTCCTCCAGATATCGCGCCATAAGGATCATTTGTACGGAACCGGCGTTGTCTTCGTCATAATACCCGGAATAGCTCGTGTATACGCCGCCGGCAAGCGCGCCGAATTCGCCGGCTTTCAGCGACCCTTCCCTATACAGGCCAAAAGAAATCGGCTTTACGGAAATGGTTTTGGCGTCGCGGAGAAAACGGAGCGCCTTCAGGAGCGGCCCGGTGAGCCAGTCATCCCCATGAAGCGCGACGCATCGCTCTACAATCCGGTCAAAATCCGTGTCAACGCGCAGTTCATACCGGCTCAAAAAGCGTTTTATTGACTTCTTGACGTGCAGATCCGGAAAAAACAGAACGGAACGCACAAGGTGAAGTTTCGGCAACAGAAGACATTCCGAAGGCTCATCGGCAAATCTCGTTGACATGACCAGAAACCCCGCGTTCATAAGTCTTTCTATAAAAAACGGATCAAAATCAAGGGCGAGGCAGAAGTCCTGCGCGTAATCCATGCCCACAAGCGCGTCCACAAGCCGGTCCAACCGGTCTTCCTGAGAAATGAACACATGCCCTGCTTGAGTGATTTTAAGCGGATACGTTTGCATGAGATGATTATAGCAAATGCCGCGCTGATATTCGACCGCCGCGCGCGGCGTATAGGGCGCGTGCGGCGCATGCGGCGCGTGCGGGCGTATGCGCCCTATGCGGTGGCATCGCGGGTTTCCTCGCCGCGGATAAACGCGGCCCGGACGCCGGGCGGCCGGCGTCTCTATGCGCCGAAGCGCGGCGGGATCGCGGTTTCCCGCGCAGGCGGCGCCAAGCGCCAGAGCGGCGCGCGACGGGGATGATCAGTCCAGCAATGGATTGTAATCCGGTATGTCCAGGCCGTAGTCAAGATTTGTCTCTTCTTCAGAATCTTCGTCAAATAAAAAAACGCTCTCAAAAAGACCTATCGGCAAGGACGGCAAACCATCTGATTCAGGGATCGCCTCGCCGCCTGAAAAAACATAGGAACTCGCCCTATTGCCCGTCACACCGGCAATAAGCGTGTCATCGGTATGCATATCGCAGTACCTATCTGGCTGGGCGCCGGAGAGGAACGACAGCGTAACCCTTCCCTCGTCGCACGAGGATGTCGGAATAAGACCGGACTTGGCGCATACCGTAACGTCGACAACGCCCGTCGCGGGACGGATAAAGTTCTTTTTGGCCAAGCCCTGATGAATATCCCGCATAAAGTCGCCCCATACGGGACCCGCCAGGGTCGCTCCGGTAAGATCAATCCCCAGAGAGTTGCCGGGTTTGTCGAACCCGAACCAGAGCGCCGCCGTATAATACGGGGTGAATCCAACGGTCCACGCGTCCGACCAGTTCTGGGTAGTGCCGGTTTTTCCGGCGGCGGGCATACGGAAGGTGTCGCCGTTCTCATCTTTAAACACAAATTTCGAGCCGTAGCCTGAACCTGATCGCAAGGTGCCGGCTTCAACGGTCTTTTGCAGCAACGAGGTCATGACATAGGCGTTCTGGGGGCTTATGACCTGAATATCCGCGCCTTTTTTCTGTTGCGCAAGCCGGATCGAGCGTTCGTTGTCTATGATGATCTTGCCGTTCCTGTCCTCAATCGCCCGTATCGCGATGGGGACGACTTCCCTTCCCTGATTGGCGAAAGTCGCAAATGCCCGCGCCATTTGAACAGGCGCCACGGAGATGATGCCGAGTCCCATCGGGTACACGCGCGGGAAGGTGCGGCGTATGACATCGGGATCGGTTATGCCCATAAGGGCGGCGGCGCGGTTAATCGCCTCGTCAAAGCCGATGCCGTCAAGCACTTTGAGAGACGGCACGTTCATAGACTGAGCCAGGGCGTCGTAAAACAGCACCGAGCCTTTCCATTCGCCCCGGAAATTGAGCGGTATGTAGGGAGTGCCGTCTTCGTTGTGAAAGACGATGGGAATATCGTAAATGAGCGTTGAAGGGGTGAACTTTCTCGTGTCAAGGGCGGCCGAATAGTACAGGGGCTTAAACGAGCTGCCCGGCATGAGCCGCCCCTGGGTCGCGCGGATAAGCTGGTTGGTCGCGGCGTCGTACTTCGAGCCGCCCACAATCGCGGTGATGTATCCGGTCTCGTTTTCTATGCAAATGAGCGCGCCCTCAACGACATTTTGCTCCGCCTGATCCCTCAAATCCGCAAACCCTTTGCCGGTGAGCGTTTTGAGATCGTCAAGATCGAAAAGAACCGCGGCCATATCAACAAGGGGGTTGATGGTCTTTGTGTACCGGTTCATTGCCTGCGCCTCGTTCCGCGCCGCCGCGGTTCCATAAATGCCGCCCATGTCAAAAAGCACGGAAAGCAGGTTGACAACGGGGAAAAATGTTCGTTCGGCGTAAACGAAGCGGTTGCCACGAGAAGCGTTGTACACCTTGTTCGCCCTTTCAAGTCCCTGCGCCATGTATTTTTCGGCCGTCTCCTGATGAGTCAGGTCAAGCGTGGTAAGCACGGTGTAACCGTCGCGGTAATAGTCCATAGCGCCGTACATCATCTCGTCAAGTTCGCGGCGCACATATTCGCTGAACCACGGCGCCTTGTCCTCGCGGTTGTAATACGCGGCGACTGACTGGCGGGTATAGTCGTAATTATCCCAGTATTCCCGAAAAGACTTCTCCGCTTCCTCGCGAGAGGCGTACCCTAATTCGATCATCTTGTCCAGCACGGCGCGTTGCCGCTCCATCGCGACATTGGGGTTGTCAAGCGGATTGTACTTCGCCGGACTTGAGAGTTGAATGACAAGCAACGCGGCTTCCGCCAACGTTATGTCTTTCGCGCTGTGGTCGAAAAAGTATTTGCTCGCCGCCTCCACGCCGTATACGCCGGGACCCATGTACATATAATTAAGGTAGATTTCAAGGATTTCATTCTTGGTGTAACGCCGCTCCATCTGGATGGCGTACCAAAGCTCCCTGATTTTTCGCGACAGCGAATATTCGCTCCTGTCCGTGTAGAGGGTGCCGGCGACCTGTTGCGTAATGGTTGAACCGCCGCCCAGGGATTGTCCGGTAAGTTGCCCGTAAAAGGCGCGCGCGATGCCCCGGACGCTGAACCCCCTGTGCTTGTAGAACTCGGGATCTTCACGCGCCAGCGTCGCGTCAATAAGATGCTGGGGCAGAGCGCTTAAAGGCGCTAACTCGCGTTTTTCGTCAGCGGAAAATTCGGTGACAAGCGTCCCATGTATATCAAGTATTTTGGTCGGCAGGGCCGGCGAAAATTCCTGAAAATTTTCCTGATTTTTCATGTTTACGGTTTCCGCGAGCGCCAAACCCACGCCCGCGCCGATTACCACAACAAGGAGAATCATAATGCCCGCCAAGATACGGATCATAATTTTTGATGCCATATCCTGTAAGTTTATGGTAGAAAAAAAGGTTTGTCAAGCGGTCGCGTTGCCAAGTGTCAACGAACAATGAGCCTCCCCGCCAAGCGGCGGGTTAAACCCCACTTCCAATAAAAATGTCCCCGTATGCCGCGCGAGAGGTCTTTTGCCCTTGTTCTGATTCAGTCGCCTCCTTGTGATGAAACCGGCTTGGCTTTGGCAGGCGGCGCGCCATACCGCCGGCTTGACAAAAGAACCTCAGTTTCACAAGATATGCCCCGTGGAACAGAGACATCTAGGCCATAAAGACACGGTGAATCACGGCAGTTACTATACCCCTGCGTGGTTGGTCGACATAGTGTATTCTCTTATCGGAAAGAATGCGCCAGAGTGGGACGGTTATTATATTCTCGACACTTCTTGCGGGTATGGCGGTTTTCTGCGCGGAGCAAAAACTATTGGCGTCGATGTCGACGAAAAAGCGGTTGAAACGGCGGAACAGGCGTCGCCGCAACGCGCGCGACTAAAACAAATCTGCCTTATTATTGTTATGTTGATGTGTTTAAAGATTACATCTTCTTTCCCGCCAGCGCCGCCGCTCCGGCCTTAAACTCCCTGGAATAATTTCGCCGTTCTTTGTCGTTCTTTCTCATCTTTACGCTCCTTGTCTTTTTTATCCCACGCTTATCCTTTTGTCTACCAAACGAGGTAAAGTCCACTCGCCTGATCCGCCGATGAAGATGTCGGTGACGGAGGGGTCGTCGAGATGCTTTCGCAACGGAGAGACGCTCTCTTTCACCACCGAGCGCTTTCCAATCATCTTGGAGAACATTTTGGCGTCCTCGACCTTTCCCGGGGCGCAGGCCATGACGGTCTTGCAGTTGTCAAGGAAGGCGTGGTTCTGTCCATAGAGGTCGATGATCTGATTTGAGCGCCCGCACGATGATGTAAAAGATGATCCCGTAGCCCGCCAATACGCCCATCGTCTTTGAGAGGAAGGGGAAGGAGGTTGAGCGGAGGCGGTGAGGCGCGGCGCCTGAACGCCGCGAATTCGCCGTATCTCAGCCATCCTCACAAACGGCGATAGCGTAAATTCGTCAAGTAACATAGAAGCCGCCAAAGCAAGCGTTCGTGTCGTTCGTGGCCGCTTATTCGCGGCTCACGTTTGGCCTGAAAGGGCGGGGAGGCTCGCGCGCGGCTAAGTTGACGAAACAGCGGTTTGCCAAAATTTTTTCTGAAAAATAGTATTGACAAACAACTATGAAGCGTGTATACTTTCTTTCAGAATGTGTGAAAGGAGCGTTGATAGAAAAATGAATTCGCTGGCTAATGCTCGAACCGCGCCCA
>JAIRTS010000094.1 GCA_031254795.1 Treponema sp. | reverse complement strand
CCTCTATCCGGGCCCGGTCCGCGGCAAGCGCGGCTTCGATTCCTTTGTTGACCTGGGTTTCAACCGCGGCCTTGTCAATCATGCCCAGCGCCTCCGCCGCGTAGAGGGCCAGTTCTTCCTTCCCTCCAGGGTTCGCCGCAAGGTAGTCAGCTAATTTCATCCCTTCCTCCATTCCTGTAGCGTCTTCCTCGGATTCTTCCGAGCGGATCCCGTCTATAAGCCCTAATTCAAGAGCCTGTTCCGCCGTTACCGTCCGCCCCGCAAGGCTTCGTATGGTTTCGGCGCTGAATCCTCTAACATGCTTCCTCCCGTCCAGCACCCGGTTTTCAAATATCCCGTACAACTGGTCAAGCCGGTCTACAATCAATTCCCGCCCCGCTTCTTCTTCCGGCTTCGGGCGCTTATCGCCGCTTGCCCGGTTGGTCAGAACATGCCGGATTATCCCTTTCTGCCCATCCGCCCCGGTCCGGTCAAACACCTCCGCAGCTACGCCGATGGAACCTACGCTGCTCCCTTTGGTAACCGCAAGTATCCGGTCCGCTTGAGACGCAAGATAATATCCCCCTGAAAGCGCCGATGTGTAGACAAACGCTGTTGACGGCTTTTTCGAGGTCTTTACCGCCTCGGCGCAGCAGTCAAGGCCGTCCCAGTACCCGCCGGGGCTGTTGATGTGGTAGTGGATTTCCCGCACAAGCGGATTCTTGTCCGCGTGCTGGATTGCGTCCTCTATATCGGTGTAGGATGTTGTATCCCCGTACAGGTCGTCAGAGATGTGGCGTTTGGCAGTAAGGGTCCCGTTTATAGCGATAACCGCAATACCGTCCCGCGTTTCGTACAAGGCAGGGCCGCCCTCTTCTACCCATGTTTCATGCACAGCAGCCAGTATCAATTCTATGCTCTTAACCGGCAGATCCGCCCTCACCCGGCTTTCCATCTCCCGGAACATATAAAACCGGTCAAGCTCCTCATCCGCCAGCGCATACCAAACCTTCATTGCCGCTCCTTCTCCTCGCCGGGCTTTTTCTCTTCCGATGGATACAGGTCCTCATCGTATTTCCACTGGGTAGAAAATGCCTCGTAGTCCGTAATGCTGCTGATTCGATAGGCCGCTTCGCTTTTGGTCATCAGCTTCTCCTTGACCGCATGGCTTATCGCGTTGATTTCCTGCGCCGGATTAATATGCCCCAGAGTCGGCCCCCGCCAGTTCCCGTCAAGATACGCCCGTTGCATCCGGTCGCTCTCAAAAAATCCCGGCGCGTCCAGTTCGCCCCGGACAATCAGGCTTATCGCCGTCTCCCGCAAAACCGGATAGCACACCGTGTCGATAAACGCTTCCCGGTTCGCCATAAAGTTCCGCTCGAAATCGTTCAGCGCCCCCTTGTGCGCCGTGTATGCGGTGCTGTACTTCGACTTGATTACTTCGGGCGGCGTGCCTGTCGCCATGCCGATATAATCCACCATCCAGTCTTTGAAAGATGAAAAGGTGGCGTTGGGAGATTTTTTGTCCACCACGTTCACCTTGCCGTTTGTCTTCATGTTCATCATAGTTCCCGGAAGCATTTTTTTTACGTTGCCGAACCGTTCCAACGCCTGGGCTATCAACCCTTTTTTAGCCGTCTTCGCCTGCCGCGCCAGTTCATCAATCTGGTCAAAATCATTTCGCGGGCTTTCGGATTCGGT
The DNA here is from genome assembly GCA_031254795.1 of Treponema sp. Classification (GTDB taxonomy): domain Bacteria; phylum Spirochaetota; class Spirochaetia; order Treponematales; family Breznakiellaceae; genus JAIRKH01. The sequence goes on along the minus strand of JAIRTS010000094.1, from coordinate 7,444 downwards.
GAATATGGCGATCATGGATTCCGCCAGAGCCGCCGCGAGGGTCGCGTCAGTGTGCCGGTCGTCGTTCTTCGCCAGCGCGATGACCGCGTAGGAAAGCGGCCAGCCCCGCACCTGCCGCGCCATGCGTTTGAGGTAAAACTGGACCGCGTTTTGCCGCCCGTTTCGCCGGAACTCCACATACTTCCCGGAACGGTCATAGAAGCCGAGCCTCCTGTACCAGGAATCGTGCCGTATTCCCAGGGTGGTATACAGCCCGTCGCGTTCCTCCGCCTCTTCCCGTCCGCTGTCTATGACGCTGCCGGGCATTTCTATAAGGTCAATATCCTCGCCGTCTCGGATAAAATACAACAGGCTGTCCCCCTGCATGAGGGCGGTTCTGAACAAGGCCCCTTGTTTCTGAAAGAAATTGACACGGCTGAACTCAAATTCCACCGCCTGTTGAAAGTCCTGCGCCCACTGCCGCGCCCACTCCTCGGTTTTCCCCAGGACGCGGAAGTTGGGGTAACTGCGAAACAGCAGCCCCTTGCCCACCGCGTAATCCGTCTGTTTGTTGACCGCCCCTATGGCCGGCGGGTAGGTGTGGTAGAGGGTTACGGACCTTCGGGAAAGAAGGTCGTAGGTTTCCCGTAAAAAATCGTTGGGGTCATCGGTGAGGTGCGGCCAGCCGTCCAAGTCGCCGGGAATCTTCTCCCCCGCGTAGCGCGCTCCGGTAATGGCGTTGATGAATCTGACGTTTTTGAATCCCGGTGTCACCATGCCGCGCCTATCCTCCCGCCTGAGAAGCCGCGTTCAACGGCAAGCTGGGATTCCAGATCTTGCTTGCGCCGTATCAGGGCGTTGTAATCCGCGTAGGTTGTGGTGCGGCTCCCTCCGCCCGTGTTGAGGCTGAAAGACTGCCCGCCGTGTAAAATGCGCGCAATCGCTTTGTTTATTTGATCAAGTTCCGCCGCCGCGTCCATACGATAAGGATAAAGGGTGAAAGAAATTTCCGCAATAAGTGTCATTTGACACTATATAATGCTGATAAAGGGAGGCGTTAAACCAAATGAGAATTTTGAAGCGGCGGCAAAACGACCTTAATAGTCCGCGCTTTGCTGGCTTCCCAGGCGATCAAGCCTTTTTTGCGGATACACCCCGTTATCTCTTGCGCCGTGTGCAGCGAAATTTCAAAACGCTCCGCTATCTCCCGAAAGGAGGGAGATATGCCGCTGGTTTCCCGGTACGTGATGATGTACTTCATTATTTCCGCTTGCCGCGCCGTCAATCCCTTCACGCCGCTCCTCCGCTAAGAATGTCCTTCCAATAGTCCCACTTGTCATCACTCCATTCGTCCGCTCCCAGTATGTTCATTGCCGCGCGGGCGTAGATAAACGTGTCCAGCGCCTCGTTCCGCTCGTATATCTTTTTGTACCCCATCTTCCCGTTGTCAAGCTCCCCGTATATCTCCGATAAAAACTGCCGGAAAAACTCATCAGGATACGCCCTGGAAAAATGCACCGCGTACCGCCCGTCCCGCCGGTCTATGTTTTCAAACAACTCCTGCTTTATCGCCGTTACGTCCACGAGGTAATAATCTATCCCGTATGCCTTGCTCCGCTTCTGCGCCACCCGCCCATCCGCCACCTGCCCGTCCACGCCCCGCACCGGTACAAACATTGACGGATGCCGCTTGCAAAACGCATAGACCGCGTTCATCTCCATCCGCAAGTTTTCATTGGCAAGCGAAGCCTCTTTATTCGGGTTGTACGACGCGTCCACCCCTATCTTGCCTATACGCACCTCGGTTCCGGTCCCCGGTATCGTATACAGCTTCTTGGCAAAGGCAAGCAGATCGCTCCACGCCGGGCCGTTCACGTCCGCCGTCGCGCCGATAAACTGGCCATGGTAAAAACTCCACCCTTCCATGCCGTAACCCCACGCCACAAGCTGCAATTCAAGCCGGTTCTTCTGCACGTCCACCCCGCCGGTTATTATCAGCCCCCCTTCAGGCGCTTCCCCAAGCGGGTAATCTTCAGCCGCTTCTTTCAGTTCCAGCCACGGCTTGTACGCGCGGTTCGTAAAAAACGGCAGCCCCTCAGTGTTTATAACAAAACTCTTGTACTCATGCAGTTTTTGCCCAAACCCGGTTTTGGCATAGTCCACCAGTATATTAGACCATTGAGTCATCGGACTCATCATGCTTGACACATGATAGCTTCGGTCCCGAGGGTCTTGGGCCTCCGCTTGCGGCTCCCAGCGCGCCAGCCCTCCGCGGGATTTTTCCCGCATAAACGCCGGTTTCTCATATTCAAAAAAATCTTCCCCGCATAGTTTGCATTTGTACCGCGCCGTTCCCGCGACAAAGGTTGGGCGTTTCGTTTTATCTACCGTATAGTCCCCGTACAATCCGTACTCCCGCCCCTCTTTCATCATTTCAAGAAACTGGAATCCGCCGCACCGGGGGCAGGGTATCATATACTCCCGCCGGTCGCCTGACTTAAACGCCTTCCATATCCGGCTGTTTTCCGCCTGCGTCGGCGTGGAAAGTTTCGCTATTTTCAGATTGTCTATGGTTTTCCCGCGCACCTCTATTATCGCTTCAGGATCGCCCTGGCCTTTGATAGACGGCGGAGCCTCGTCTATCTCATCCATGACGATCAAATCCCATGAAAAAGATTTAAGCGCGGCTATTGATTTATAACTGGTCATCGAAAACCGCCTGCCGCCGGCAAGTTCCTTGTATAACAGGGTGTCCCCGCTTTTCCGCTGGTTCTTCCGTTTCGCTATCGGCCGGACGCGGTCTTTAAGCCCGCTGTTGTTTATCATAACGTCAATAGACGCGCTGGAACGCTGCGCCGCCATTGACGCGGTGGATATGACGTAAAGAATGTTGTGCAGTCCGTATTTGATGCTATGCCCTATCGCGTCTTCTATGGCCGTGGTTATTAAAGACTGGGTTCCTTTGAGGATTGCGATTATCCTGTAGGGGGAATCGGGGAAAAAGTTCTCTTTTATTTCCAGGGTATAAGGCGCGAAGTCCGGATCGACGAATCCGGGATGTTCGGTGGTACCTTCGGGAAGATACCGGTTCCGGGCCGCCCATTCCGTTATTGGCGATATATACGGATCAATACGCACCGTGGAAAGCCATGTAAGAATAACGTTCCGGGTATTCCGCCGTATCGCTTTTTCCACCTTAGTCATCTTCGATTTCTCCTGACAGCGCGCCGCTCAAAGTTTCCATGTTTCGCTTAAACGCGGCGGCAAGCGCGTTGGTGAGCGCCCGCTCCGCTTGGCCGTCCTCGCCCGCCATAATGCACCGCTTTACCTCGCCCATACAATGCTTTACCACGCTAAAACTATCGAATATCTCCCGCTGGACAAAGGACAGCCAGTATTCGGCTTCCCCCTTGTCAACAAAGACTTCTTTTATGACGTTGGTCTTAACTTCGTCTTGTTCCATTTTTAACTTTTCTCTACGGGAGTTATAGATGATTTTAGCCTCTATAGCTTTCTGGACATTGGTATTTTCCTGAACGGCTTTTGTTTCGCCATCACTCGGATCGGACCGCTTCGTTCGCTTTTTTAGTTGTTTGACGCGGTTCCCCGCCTGTTTCTGCGGTTCCACCCGATTAAACACCCGGTTCAGATACCGCGTCCAGGCCGGATCGTCAGTTTCCACCCGCCAGCCGTTCTCCGTTTGCACGAGGAACGAGGGGAGGAGTTTGTTCTTTGTCATCCGGTGCAGCGCGGGTTGAGACGGAGCGCCGGTTTTCCGGGCGGCTTCGCTAAGTGTTACCAGCATGGCATATTATAACATATACCTCGTATTATAACCTATAAAAAAAACGAGTGAGCAGGTCTAGTCGGCGGCTTTGGCGTCGGTATTGTTTTCTTAGAGCCGGAAGAACCTATCCTAACTATATACATCGCTCGTCATCAGTGCGGTCGCGTTTATACCGCGAGCGGATTTGCGCCATAACCTTAACACCGTCAATGATTAGATCATCTTTCATGCCGAGCATGGCGAAAAACTCCGCTCTCTTGCTCTTGTCTGGAAATACTATATTGGTGTAGAACTCAATGTTGTTCTCTCTGTATGAGGCGGACTGCATACGCTTGCGGTGCGCCACGCCTTCCTCGTAGCTGTCTCTCCGCTTCTCTATGTCCTCGTCGGTCATCACGTCTATGTCGACGTCTCCTAAAAGGTCTTCCACGTCATTGATGTCAAATCCGGCGTTCGCGTAGTCTATGTCCTCCAGCATATCTGACAGCTTGTCTATGTCAAACTCTCCTTGCGCCGCTTTGTTGTTGAGCAGTATGTTTATCTCTTTCTCCTGCTTTTCGTCAACGTCAATAACGGCTACGCGCAAGGTGTAGTCATTCGCGCCTTCCATCCGGTCTATCTGAGACAGCCGCTGATGGCCTGAGACAAGGTTGCCGGTGCGTCTGTTCCATGTGAGCGGCGACACAAGGCCGTGAGCCTCAAGGCCCTCGCGCAGTTTCCCTCGCGCCTCTTTGGAGATTTTGCGAGGATTATAGGCGGCGTTCCTAATCTGCCCTCTGTGTATTTCCTGTATTTCAAAGCGTTCCGTTTTAGACATATTCTATTGACGCCCCCCTTTCCAGCTTTCCTTAAAGAACTCGTGCCGCTTTATCACCACGTCCACAAAGGGAAACTCCTTTTTTATCGCCTCGTATGACTGCCTCTGGTTCTCATACGCCCACACGAGGTACTTGTCCGAAAGGTCGACGCCGGAAATCCGGCCGCCCTCCTGTTTCAGGTAATCAAGCCTGTTTTTACGGATATAAGACAAAACGTCGTATTTTGACCATTCGTAAATCGGCGCGTATATGCCCCGGTTCTCTTTCCTCGTGACCAGCCGCCGCCATATTCCATCGCTTCTTTTCGCCCCGTAGAAAATTGGAACGTCCGCGCCAAAATCGGCGCGCGCTTCGGCGTATATGTCAAATATCCGCTTGGGCTTGCCTTCCGGCACACAGTATGAGCCTTGAGCCTTATCCACAAAAAAACGCCAATGCTGGTATAAATAGATTTCATAATCAAGGGATTTCGCTATTTTGGCTGTCAGTTCCGTTTCCGCAAGGCCGTCCACAAAAGGCATGAAAACAAGGCGTATATCTTTTTTGCTATACGCCTTTTCTAAAAGATGGAGCGCCGCGACGCTGTCCTTGCCGCCGGAAAAGAAAAGAACGCATTGATTAAACGAGCGAGCGGCAACTTCAATAATTTGCGCGGCTCGCCGCTCTTTTTCCTTCAGTTCCACGCGGGTTTTCAGCCGCCGCCGCCGACGCCTAATTCACGCCGTCTCTGCGGAGAAGCGTTCTGACGCGCAAAATTCGGATTGATCCCGTACATAAATTACTCCTTCGGAAAGAACAGATTTAAAAGATTCCGCTTTTTTAATTCTTTCCATTTGCCGATTATATCATTTGTTTCTAAGTCCTGCAAGCCGTGTTTTTCTATCTGTTCCGGCGTGAGAAAAAGCGTCATCGGATTCTCAACCTCATTAAACGGCACGGTGAAAAGCTCTCCAAAACCGCCTATTTCCTCAACTTCAACGCCTAACTCGGTATGTAAAAACAAGCCTAGCAAAGTGCGGTGGCACATGGCGTTTTTATCGCAGTAACAAAGCAATATTTTTTCATCAAGCTCTTCGGCTATCCGCTCCAAGTCAAGCGCGTATATCCGTTTGCCGTACTCCAAGATATATTCCGCCTCGGTAATTTTTTCGTCTTTGTACGCCTTGACAAGAGAAAAAGGCGGCGCGAGGTCTTTGCGTACCGCGCCTTTGAATCCTCGCGGCGTTATGGCCGCGATAGACACGGCGCGGCTGTCTTTTCCGGCCATAGCGAAATTTGAAAGATATATCATGCCGCTATTTTACCTTTTTTCTTTCTTTCGTGTCAACCAGTTGCGGAAAAACTCGCGATCACGCTCGCGCTCAGCCGCCCTCCGCGATCAGTTCAAAGAACCGCTCGCGGTTCTCCTCCGCACTCTTCTCGTCCAACTCCTCGCGCTCCTTGAGCAGCCGCAGGCAGCAGTCCCGGCAGGAGCAAGCCTTTCTCTCATCCGCCGAGCATGAGTAACGCCCGCTCCTCGCGCAGGCGTCCGCGAGGAGCGCCCCGCACTTCCTGACCTCCGTCCAGTGCCGCGTACAAAACCGCATGTCCAGGGGATATTCCGCCCCCACGCGGGAGCCTCTCGCCCGCGCCTTATACCCCTCGCGTATACACGACGGGCAATAATTCGTATGCACGCTGAACGGCTTGCCGCACCGCCCGCACACGCTCCACACCGCCATTTCAAAGCCCCTCCCTCTCAAGCTCTTCCTTCCGCGCCTCAAACGACCGGCGCGCCTCCTCGTCCAGCCTCATCGCCCACGCCGCCTCCGCGTCGTCGCCTCTTCCCAACGCCTCTTTGTAAACGCGGGCGTACTCCTCGTGCCTCGCGTCGAATTCTTTCCGCGCGTCCTTTATCCGCGCGCGGGCGCCCTCTTGGGCGGCCTTTCTCGTCCTCCTCAAAAACCGGCCGAGCGCGTCCTCTCCGGAGAAGGCGTCCACCCCGTTCGTCAGAAAGCCTATAAGTCCGGTCGGATACTCGCAGCCCTTCAGGTCGTAGAGATCGGGGGAGTCCCGCGCCCGCTTGTGGTTGTCCACGGCCCGCTTGCAATCGTCCGCGCCCCACGTCCGCCACGTCCCAGTCAGAGCCTCGCGCTTGCCGTGCGAGAGGTTGCCCGCCATCCTCTCGCACGGCTTTTCGGGAAAGACGTTGTTCCAGTGGAGGCGCAGCTCCTCGAACCACGCGGCGAAGTCTTGGGAAGGGCTGTTTTCGGGGGTCTTCTCCATTTCACAGACGCCCGTGTTTTGACGAGAAGGGGGCGCCATCGCGTCCGCGGACGGATCTCCGTTAAACTTCCCGCCTCCGCGCCCGCGCGCCTTTTCTCGGGCTTCCTCGCCCGCGTCTTGATTCTCCAAAGATTCCGAATCTAAAAAAAAGGGGGAGTCTTCTTGTACTTTGTCTGTGTGTCTGTTTGTCTCTTCGCTTGTTTCTTTGCCTTCTCTTTTTTCTTTTTCATTCTCATTTTCTTTCTCATTCTCATTCTCTTTCTCTTTCTCTTTGGGCGAATTGTTTTGAATTGAATTCAATTCCGCGATTTGTTTTGAATTGTTTTCATCTTTTCTTCCTTTCGCCGCGTTCGCGTTGCCTCTCGGAGCGCCCCTCTTCGACCCCGCGAAGTTGTCAATCGCGTCTCTCATCCCTTCCCAGACGGCGGCCTTCCACCCTTCAAAAGACCGCTCCTCTTTGTAAAGCCCGTAGTCGGTTATCGCCCAGAAAAACTCCAGTTGATCCTCAGGGCATAAGTTTCTCAACTGCCTTTCAAGCGTGTCCCCAAACCCAAATATGACATGCCCGCCATTCATCCGCATTCCTCCTCCATAA
>JAIRTS010000061.1 GCA_031254795.1 Treponema sp. | reverse complement strand
AAACAGCATGGTGAGAAACATTTGCGAGATCAAGTTTCCGGCCGGAGTGTATGACTTGAAAGTCATCCTGCAAGAAAACAACACATGGGGCGAGGTGACACCTGCCTGACGCGCATTTTTTTGTCGACAAAGGGAGGGCTACATCCCCGCCGTCTTGCGGCGGGGATGCAACCCTTGTAGATTAAAAGGCTATTTTTTTGTAAAGGAGTGTATATATGGGTACTATAACTAGGTACTGCACGAACTGCGGGAAGGAATTGGTTGTCACCAATGTAACAGACGGGGCTGGAACTGAAGGATACATAGTCGGCTGCATAGCATGCCGTTTAGATTATTCTGGCGGAACGATTTATAGCTCGACCCCGCCGCAAAGTGGAAATCCAAACACAACGGTGCGCCGCGCATAATCTGCAAAACGAAGCGCGTCCAATACGGACGCGCTTCGTTTGACGCCGGTTGTCCCGACGTCTCAAGGTTCAAAATATAAGGCGCCCGGCTTAGTCCCGATGATATAAAGAACAGTCTGCGTTTTTCGTTAAAAGATTTTGACGAGCGTAACGAGAAAAGGTTTGTTCTTCAGAGCGACAATACCTTCGCGCCTGTGGATGCCGGGTTACCGGCGGGTGGACGCGCGCAACCCTAGCAGCCTGTTGTAGTTGCAGGTTTTTGCGCCACTTTGTGTCGCAAAAACCACGATTTATGGGTTGTTGCAAATCTTCGGTTCGACGCAGTTTGAGCGGTAAAAAATCGCCTAATCGGCGATTTTTGGAGGCTTTATGCGCAAAACGCAACAAACTGCTAGACGGACGATCACGCCTCACACGCCTTGAAACCTGTGGGCGTAGATAGCCGCAGGCATAGTCGCAACGCGCGCGCCGTCACCGTTGCATGCTGTACCGCATTTCCAATGGGGTGTCTGAAAACCGGGAAACATTGATAATCATGCCGCAGATGGCGAGGGAAGTGATCAGGGACGAACCGCCGGCTGAGAAGAAGGGCAACGGTATGCCCGTGGTGGGGACAGCCCGTACGACAACCGCAAGGTTTGTAAAAGTTTGCAGGGCGATGATCGTAACGTAGCTGAACGCCAACAGCCTGCGGAACACGGTGTCTGCCCTGTACGCGACGAGGTACCCCTGTATGACGAACAGCGCGAACAGACACACAAACAGCAAAACGCCCAGAAAACCGAATTCTTCCGCAAAGGAACTGAAGATAAAGTCAGAGTGAATTTCCAACACGCCGGCCGTCTCTCCCTGTCCCAGCCCTTTGCCCCAGAGGCCGCCTGAAGCGACCGCCCTGAGGGATTGTGTGACCTGATAGTTGATGGTGAGCGAGCCTTCATCAGGATGGAAATAATAATAAAGACGGGCGAGCCGGTGCGGACGTATCACAATCATTGCCGCCGCGATTATCGCGGCAAAAACAGAAATGCCCGCGAGGTGCCGCTTTCTTACCCCGGCCACCATGAACATAGCCAATACATACACGGCCAGAAACAGGGCTATGGCGAAGCTGTTTTGAAACAGAATAACGCCGGTGAACAGGATGCTGACGATTAGAAGCGGCAGGACATCGCCCATAAAGTTGTCGAGCCTTTCCTGTTTCCGGTCAAACATGTGCGCCAGATAAAAAGGCAGGACGATTTTCACCAGCTCGGACGGTTGAAAGCTGAAAGGCCCGGGAAGCCACCGGTACGCCCCGTTTATTTCTTGTCCCCACAGCGCCGGAATGATGTTGAGCGCCAGCGTAATCAGCAATACCAGCGACACGACGGCTTTATTCCTGAGCCACTCCAGGTTAAAAAAGACCGCTACGAAAAAAATAACTACGCCTGCAATGCCAAAAGCAAGCTGCCTGCTGATGAAATGAAGCCCGTCCCTTCGGGCGTCTTCCGCGTAATTATAGGAGCCCGAATAGAGGGTTACAAGCCCCAATCCGAATAGAATGGCCACGCTTGCCAAAAGGATGAAATCTATCGGCGCCTTCTGTGGCTTTTTTTTCTGGTGTTTTACTATTTTCATTGTATTTTCAACGTAGAAAGCGCTATTATGGCGAACAAAGCGCCTAGTATCCAGAACCGTATGACGACCTTTGTCTCGTCCCAACCGGATTTTTCAAAATGGTGATGAATGGGAGCCATGAGAAATATGCGCTTTTTTATGATTTTACAGGACAGCACCTGTAGGATGACGGACGCCGCTTCCAAAACAAACACCCCTCCTATGATAAGCGCCAACACTTCTTTCTTTATAAGAAGGGAAATGACCGCGATGACGCCGCCCAGGGAAAGCGCCCCAACATCGCCCATGAACACTTCCGCGGGGTGGGCGTTGAACCACAGGAAGCCTACGCACGCGCCTACGGCCGCGAGGCAAAAAACCGTGACATCGCCCGCGCCCTGTATAAACGGTATGCCCAGATACGCCGAGTAATCGGCGCGTCCTGAAAGGTACGAGAGCAGCGCCAGCGCGATGAAGACCAGCAAAAGCAAGCCCGCCGCGAGCCCGTCAAGTCCATCCGTGAGGTTCACCGCGTTGGATTCGCCTACAATGAGCAACACGGCGAAGGGTATCCACAACACGCCCAGATCGCACACGGGGTTTTTGAAAAATGGAAGGTATAGGAGCGTGGTCTTCTCATTTCTTGAGAAATAGAGGATGAGCGTCACGGCAATGGCGACGGCGAACTGTCCGGCCAGTTTCGCCCGCGCTGAAAGCCCGTCCGAATTATGTTTGGTCACTTTAAGGTAGTCGTCCAGAAACCCGATAAATCCCAGCGCGGCGAAGGAGCCGCTAATGATCCAAATATGCGGGTTCTTGAAATCCTGCCAAAGCAAGGTGGAAATGATCATGGAAAAAATAATGAGAACGCCCCCCATGGTCGGAGTTCCAGCTTTCTTGAGGTGCGTTTCGGGACCGTCCGAACGGATCGTCTGCCCCACGTTCAGTTGTTTAAGCGCCTTAATGATGTGGGGACCCGCCATGTAACAGATAAGCAAGGTGGTCAGCGCCGCATAAGCAGCCCGAAAGGAGAGGTATTGAAACACATTAAAAGGCGTGAAATATTTTACAAGCGGATATAAAAATTCTAAAAACATACTTGTTCCTTACATTGTTCGCAACGGAGGCTAATTCTCCGCCCCAAGGGGCGGTTACAATCAGCGCCGTCAACAAAAAATGGCGGCGACCCCGCGATTACATGACTTTCGGACAGAACGAACCGGAGATTCAGAGCGCCTCGTCCATAATGCGGCGCGGACAGGATGCCCCGCCACGAAGTCGTTTGTACGCAACCTTGGTTTGCGCCGGAGGGAGGTTTATTCTCCGTCCACAGTCAACGCCGCTGTAAGCCGCTCCAGCGCGCAGCTACGCGAGCCTTTAAGCAGAGCCAGATCACCTTCTCGTACGTCCTGCGCCACCGCGTCTATTAATTCTGCCATATTTTCAGTAAAAAAGAAAGGTTTCTTCGCCGGTTTTTCACTTTTTTCGAGAATATCGGCCGCTGCCCGGGTTTCCGCGCCGAAAAGGTACACAAAATCAGCCCGAGAGCCTGAGAGCAAACGCCCTATCCGTGCATGAGCGGTTTCGGAATAGGCGCCCAATTCCAGCATCGAGCCGATGACATAAATGCGCCTGCCGCTCCACGCGACGCTGTCGCAAAACTCAATGGCCGCCGCCATTGAAGATGGATTCGCGTTGTAGCAGTCCTGAATAATGGTGACGCGCCCCCGAATGATTTCGCTTCTGCCAAAAAGAGGTTGGACAGACTCAAGCCCCTTTTTTATGGAAGAAGTGGCTGCGCGCGCTTCTGAAGTGGCTACGCGCACTTCTTGGGCGATGGCGATGGCGGCGAGCGCGTTTTTCAGATTGTACGCTCCGGGCAGGGGAAAGCGGACGCGCTCTCCGTCAAGCTCAAGCTCCACGCCGTCAAGCCCCAAATCGGTCGCAGGACGCATGGTCTCGTAAAACACTACTTTTCCATTGACTTCATGGGCAAGAAAATCACGGAACGCGTCGGAAGCGGGGATGAGCGCGGTTTCTTTGCCGGTGAATTCGGAGAAAATGGCTTTTTTTTCAGCGGCTATGGCTTCCAGAGAACCCAGCATGCCGATATGCGCCTCGCCTATGTTGGTGACGAGCGCGACATGCGGTTTGAGTATGCGGCTCAACTCGCGGATTTCTCCCCTGCGGTTCATGCCCATCTCAAAAACGCCGACCTCATCTCCATCTCTCACTTCAAACACCGAAAGCGGAAGACCGGTCTCCGAATTGAGGTTGCCCTTGTTCATCACAACTTTCTTTTCACGTGAGAGGATCGCGCCGGCAATTTCCTTGACGGTTGTTTTGCCGGAAGAGCCGGTGACGCCGATTTTGAGCAAACCGGGAAATTGCTCAAGGTACGCCTTCGCCGCGTCCTGTAAGGCGCGCAACGTGCTGTCCACCGCAAAGAGAATCGCCCCGTATTGCCGGGCGACGGCTTCCAAGCCGGACATCCCGCCTGAGAGCTTCCCTTTTTCAACAAGAGCCGCGACCGCGCCGGCTTTGAAAGCCGCTTCCGCGTACTGATGCCCGTCCCGCGCCGTTCCGGCGAGGCACACGAACAGAGCGCCTGGCCTGCAGACTCGCGAGTCGATGCACACCGATGAAAAACCCGCGTCCGCTTCCAGCGCCGCTTTCGGCGTTGTCCCGATTGCCATAGCATCCGGCAACGCCGCGCGCAACTCGCTGAAGGTCATGAGTTTCACCGGTCGTTTTCCTGATATATCTGCACCTGGATGATATTTTCGGGCGGAATTTTTTCCAGATTCATGCGCTCCGCCGCCATTTCGATTCTTTCCGCAGACATATAAGACGCGCCGCCCGCGACAAGGCGTTTTGACGCGTTAACCCACTGCTCCTGATCTTCTTCAAGCTGATTTATTTCTTTATCAACCGAGTCGTACCGGTTTGCCTGCCACACTACAGCCGCAAAAAACAGGGGAATCGTAATAATAAAGCAAAACGCCAAGATTTTGAATTTCACAGTTTCTCCTTTTCAAATTTTCTCAACGACCCGTAACAGAGCGCTCCGCGAGGGGGCGTTCATCCGTATTTCTTCCAAATGCGGGGCGACCGCTTTTTTGGTGACAAGCCGTCCTGACCCGTCTTTCGCCAGTTCTCTGAAATAAGCCTTGACCACTCTCGATTCCAGCGAGTGGAAGGAGATGACCCCCAGCCGCCCTCTGTTCCGCAACGCGCCCCACGCCGATTCCAGCAGGGGGCGCAAGCCCGAAAGCTCGCCATTCACCTCGATCCTCAGCGCCTGAAACGTCTTTGTCGCCGGATGCGCCGCGCGACGCCGGTATTGGGGCGGCGCCGAACGCGCCACAATGTCCGCAAGCCGCTTCGACCTCGTGATTGGCGAGCGCGCCCGCTCTTCAACAATGGCGCGGGCTATTCGCCGCGAATACCGCTCCTCCGCATTGTTGTACAACAAGTCCGCCAACTCCTTTTCCGGCAGCCGCGCTATGATGTCCGCCGCAGTTTCTCCTTCCGAAGGGTTGACGCGCATATCAAGCGGCTCATCCTTTGCAAAACTGAAGCCCCGCCCTGATTGTACGTAATGGTAAAGGCTCACGCCCAAATCAATGAACACCGTGTCGAACTTTTCAATCCCAAACTCCGCGATTCGCGCCGGCGCGGCGCGGGCGAGAAAATCCTCTGATCTGCCGTGATAAAACCGCGCCCGCGCGCCAAACCGTTCAAGCCGTTTCTTCGCTGTTTCCTGTATTGACTTATCCGCGTCAATTCCGATAATCTGTAAATCAGGAAAACGCTCCAGAAAGGCTTCGGCATGACCAGCTTCCCCAAGCGTCGCGTCGCACATCACTTCCCCGCCTGAACGGGGGGCGAGGAGCGACAACGTTTCTTCCAGCAAGACCGGCGTATGGATAACGTTCATAAAAATCCGTATATAAATTGTAATTCACTAAGCGATAATGTCAATAATGTTTGTTGTCTTATGCTGTATAATTCTTAATTATTTATATAATTATGCTATACATGCGTTAAGAGACGCGAAAAAAAAGAGATGGAACGGGATTTATGGAAAGAGAAAGCGCCCTTCATAGCGCGCTTAAAATTCAGTGCGCGGGAATTGACGGAAAAATCGAAGCCGTCGTCAGGTGCGGCGGAAGCGGGGGTTGCGCGAAAAGTTATATCTGCGACGGCGTCACCAGCGCGGGCGAAATAATCGAGGTTCAAACAGGCAGTTTCGCTCCGCTCAAAGAAAAGCTGCAAAACCTTTCACGCGAATATAAAATCCGCGTCATTCATCCTATCGCTCTGCATAAGCGCATAGAGCTTTTTAAGGAAGACGGCGCCCTCATCCGCGTACGGAAAAGTCCGGCTGCGGGTTGCAAATGGAATTTGTTCAAGGCGCTGGTCTATGGTTGGGAAATCGCGGCCATGGACAATGTTTGCATAGAGCTTGCCTTTGTTGACATAGCCGAGACGCGGATCGATGACGGGCTGGGGTCATGGCGGCGCAAGGGCGTACGCGTTGCGGACAGACGGCTTCTCGCCCGCCATTCGTCCATTGTGCTGCGGGAAAAAGCGGACTACTTGCAGTTCGCGCCCTTTGAACCGGACGAGCGGTGGACGGCCGCGGATTTGGCGCTTCGCGCCGGCGTCAGGCGTCCGCTTGCGCAAAAAACCGTGTTTGTATTGACCAAATTGAATGCTATCGCGCGGATCGGGAAGCAAGGAAAGGCGTGGGTGTACTCACGCGCCTAAAACCGCCTTTAGCCGCGACACGGCTTCTTCAATAGGCAACGGCTCGCTGTTTTCCCGCGCCGTCAGATTCCGCAGCGTCAATTTTCCGCGCGATGGGTTGTCAAGCGGCGGAATGATCAACCATTGCGCCCCCTTTTTTTCCGCGGTCATGTACTGTTTGGCGAGCTTCTCCTCGGCAAAGAAGACTTCGCAGGCAAGCCCCGCGTTTCGGAAACGCCCGGCTATAGCCTGATACGCGCCCGCGTCCGCTTCTTTTAAGCACGCGACGGCTATGCGGGCGTAGGAAGCCCTTTGCTCCAGCCTGCCGAGCGCCTCCAGCGCGGCTATAAGCCTGTCCAGCCCAATGGACGTCCCCACCCCGCTTATGTTCTCTTTGGAATACAGGCTTGCGAGGTTGTCGTAGCGTCCGCCTGAACAGATGGAGCCTATTTCCGGCATATCGTTGAGGAAGGTTTCGTATACGACGCCGGTGTAATAGTCCAGCCCCCGCGTGATGGACGGGTCAAGCGTGAAGGCGTTTGCGCCGCCGGAGTCGCCGGTGAGGGCGGCGTGTTGGAGCATATACGCCTGAAGCGCCGCGAGCCGCTCGGATTCGGGCGACGGCCCGCCTGAAAGCTCAATGAGATGAGCCAGAACATCTTCAAAATCGCCTTTCGCTTCGATAAATCGCAGAATTTTTTCCGCCTTGTCACCCGCAATGCCGGCAAGGCGCTCTGCGACCGCGTCCCGTCCGATCTTGGCTGATTTGTCCACCAGCCGCAGAATATCCACGGATTTGTCAAGCAGACCGAGCGTCGAGAGGAACCGGTTGAAAAGCCCCCGGTGGTTGAGGTGTATGGCGACATCTCCCGCGCCTATGGCTTTGAGCGTGTCTCGCATAACGAGGAGGATTTCAAAGTCGCTCGCCGGGGAATTTGAGCCGACAATATCAACGTCGCACTGGGTAAACTCGCGGTACCTGCCCCGCTGGGTGTTTTCGCCGCGCCATACCTTGGCAATGTGATACCGCTTGAAGGGCAGCGTAATTTCAGAGCGGCGCGCGGCGATAAAGCGCGCGAACGGCACGGTGAGGTCGAATCTGAGCGCCACGTCGCGCCCTCCATTATCGGTAAACCGGTAGACCTGCTTCTCGGTTTCCCCTCCGCCTTTGCCTAGCAAGATTTCGGTGTATTCAAGGGCGGGCGTGTCAATCGGCGCGAATCCGAACGATCTGAAAGACGCCTCAATTTTCTCAATGATCCCTCTCCGCTCAATCTCGGCGGACGGCGGAAAATCCCGAAACCCTTTTAACACACGCGGTTCAATGATATTCATAGCGATGCAAGTGTAGCGTACCCATTCGTTTTTTTCAATGGAGCGCGGTTTGATCGCGGAACAATGCGGCG
>JAIRTS010000053.1 GCA_031254795.1 Treponema sp. | reverse complement strand
GTAGTCCGTGATTTTATAATTGCACACGAAGTTGATGCGAAGCGCCACCTTGTCAAGAGTCAGCATTTCCTGCCCGGTAATGTCTAGCTGCAGGGAACGGGTGTCTACAAGTCCGGCAGTAACCTTAGTTCCGTTGTTCCAGAAGTAATATGTGCCCGGTTCGAGCAGGCGGACAAACTTCCCGTCATAGCAGAGCCGCGCCTTTTGGAAGTCGGCAACCTCGACCTTGGTGTACAAAGCTCTCGGAATGTAAGAGAACAGATACTTCGGCACGTCCTCAGACGCTTCCGGCGTTTTTATACTCACCACCCTGAATTCATGCTTGTCGTGGATTTTGAAATATGCGTACTTGCCGCTGACCAGCGTCTCGCGGTATTTGCCGTTTGTAAAATGCAGGGCCAGCGTCTCGTCCGCGACGTCGACCACTTCGACTTCGCTCGCCAGTTCCGGGTTTTTCAGAAAAACTTCAAGGTCGTAGCCCTCTACTTTGAACTCGGAGCTTGTATGTAACACTTCCACGCTGTAGCCGCTTCCGAGCCTGACGTGCTTGCCTGGTTTCAGATATTCATGGAACTTGCCGTTCTTAAAGAGAAGCCCTCTCTGGTTTTCGCTGATAATCGTTTTCATAGCCGTTACCTTGTATAATGCAGTTAGCATTATACGTTCCTTTCTTTCACATTTCTCAGTGACAACGTATAATGGTTCATAGGCGCTGCGGATTGGTTTTCGTTCCTATCGCACAGACGATTTTTTTGGAGGCTCCAACCGCAGCAGTCTGCTTAATTGTTGATCGGTTAGACAACGCATGACGTTTTATCCGGGACAAGGCTACATTCAGCAGACAGGTCTGTGGACAAAGCGGCGCCGAGCAAGCCATCACTTTGGTTTCACAAGAAAGGAGGCGGCCATGCTGTATGTCGGCATTGACGTTGCCAAGAACAAGCACGAATGTTTCATAACGGATTCGGACGGGGTCGTCCACGCGGACGGGTTCGGTTTCGCCAACACGCGGGAGGGATTTGACGGGCTTATCGCGGAAATCAGGAAGGCACAGCCATACCCTGACGGTTCAAACACGCGAATAGGACTCGAAGCCACCGGTCATTACAGCGCGAATCTGTTGCGGTTCCTTTGCGAGAAGAAACTCAATCCTATTCTTCTGAACCCCATGAGCGCCAACTCTTATCGCAAGGCGATGACGCTCAGGAAGACGAAGACGGATAAGACGGACGCCCGCCTGATAGCAACGATGCTGTTTTCGGAAGACTTGAAGCCCTATTCCCCTAAAGAATACCACATCTCTGAGCTAAAGTCACTCACAAGATCGCGCTTTCGCCTTGTCGGGGAACGGTCCAAGCTGAAAACCCGGCTCGTCCGCATCCTCGATGTGGTCTTCCCCGAGTTGGCGTCGGCGGTGTGGACGCCGCACCAAAAGTCCATGCTTGCCATGCTTGAGGAATTCCCTTCGGCCAAAGCCGTTGGGGAAGCTCATCTCACGCGGCTCGCGTCGCTGCTCTCGCAGGCTTCCCACGGGAAATACGGGAAGGAAAAGGCGGTTCAAATCCGCGATCTCGCGAGGAAATCCATCGGCTCACCCAGTCCCGCCGCCGCGTTTGAACTCCGGCGGACGATAAGGCACATCCGCTTCCTTCAGTCCGAGATCGAAGCGGCCACTTCGGAAATCAGGCGCGTCATGGACGAAATCGGCTCGCCGCCGTGTTCCGTCCCCGGCGTCTCGTATGTGCTTGCCGCGACGATCCTCGCCGAGGTTGGAGACGTCCGGCTGTTCGAAAGCCCGTCAAAGCTGTTGGCCTTCGCCGGGCTTGAACCTTCGACATATCAGTCCGGGCAGTACAGCGCGTCTCACGTCCGTATGGTGAAGCGCGGATCCAAGTATCTGCGTTGGGCGTTGTTGACCGCCGCTCGCTTGGTCTGCATGAGAGACAAGACCTTCAAGGATTTCCACGCGAAGAAGAAGTCCGAGGGAAAGCACCATTACGTGGCGCTGAGCCATGCGGCGCGGAAGCTTGTCCGCGTGTTGTGCCGATTGCTTAGGACAGGGGAAGCGTTCGCGGCGCGAACAGTTTAAGCCTGATTTTTGCCCGTCTTTTCAAGGCAGTTTTCCGACTGTCTGTTTTGTCATGCGGTTTTCAAGGTTCAAGGGGCCGAAATACCTCAATTCCGGCCGCTCAAATGGCGTGACCCGTCTGCGTTTGGATTTCCGTTTGCGCCATTTGAGTGGAATTAAATTCCTTTCGATTTTTTCTAAATTTCTCTTGACTTCATATAGTTAGTCTCCATTCTTTTTCCGCTTATCCCTTTAACCGTGCATCAATGATTTTATTTGCGGCTATGTTGTGTGTTTTGCTTTTTAATTTTTCCAATCTTCTTTTTCCGATTCTTCTGTCGACGGCTTTTAATATATTTATTAAACCCCACTTATCGTTTTCAAAATGCTTTTCATAAAGTATTTCTTGGGGTGTTTCTATTTGCAGTTTACTCCACGGTTTCGTATTCATTTTTGCCCACCTCGATATAGTCTTCAAGCAAAGGCCATATATCAAAATCCGTGTACGGATACAGCCCGTCGGCCAAGTCGGAGATTCTCTCGTCGTCCGGGTTTTCCCGGTACAGGACGTATATTTCTTCCAACAGCGCCGCCTCGTCTTCCGCGGCGATATTGCGCAGGGCCGTAATCATTTTTGGAATGTGCCGCCCCGTACTGTTCTCCAGCAAGCCGCTAATTCCTTCCATGTTCAGTTCGGTATCCAGGTCAATAATGAACACCGCGTCTTGAACAAACTGCGGATACGCCGATAGACCGTCGCGTTCAACCGGTTCGGCGTAGATGCGCCCCAAAGCCTGAATCACGTCATCAGCGGTCATTGTTTGAATGTTTTTCATCACATTATCAAGAATGTTCATATCAGCCTATTTCCTTCCTTCAATCAATCGGGTTGTATTCACCGTCAACAACCTTTTGCACATACATCGCCACGTTTGCGATAAAGTCTTCAAAGGGCGCAATGTCAGCCAATACCTCATGCTCCACATCGTAATAGGCAATCTGCCTGGTCTTGGGATGCCACAGAAACAGTACGTCGCTGTAATTGTCCACCACTCTTGAAAGCCGCAGGAGCTTTTGTCGTTTGAGCTTCATCGGAAATGTATCAATCAGCTTGAAAAACTCAATAAACGCCACATCGCAATCGCCGCCAAGCTCCAGCCGCAAACCCGGCGCGGAGCAGTTCGCTCATGCTGCGGTTGAGTTTTTCACCTGTAAAAGTCGCGTGGTTCAGCCCGTCGCCTACCGCAACAATATCCGCAAGGCCGCTGCCCTCATCCAGGCCAAAACGCTCTATGGTGATGTTATCCATCCGCTCCTCCTTCTGACACATTATACATTAAGATTGCTCTTGCAATAGTCGGACACATATTGATAGATGTACTTCCTGTCTGCGGAATACATGCCCATATAGCCCAGCGCCATTTCTTCCTCCGCCAGCGACAGGGCTTTGGAGCAGTCTCCCTGCAAAATCGCCAGCAGCATTAGGCAAAGCATAGTGTCGCCCCGGTGCGGGTTGTGGTCCTTTTGCTGCCACGCCGGAAGCCGTTCGACTTCCGAGTGCACAAACTCTTCAAAATTCCAGACTGTCCATCTCTGCGCCATAAAATCCGCGATGGCGGTTTCCATCTTCGCAATCAACTCCGCGCAGACGCTTTGCAGATTTTCTTCGGTGGGCAGCAGTTTGCTTTCTATCGGAGCCCACAGCAAATCCGGACCTTTTACGGCAAACGCGCCGTTGCCGCGTAATCCTGTAGGCCGTTCCTTATTTTCGCTCAGGTTAAAAATGTCCCAAAATATTTCATCCAAATCCCACAGCTTGGCCGTAAGTGTCGTATGCAGGCGGATGTACCCATCCAGCGCGGCTACTTTACCGAGGGTAATGTGGGCGCTGAAAAAGTAACGCACTTCCGCGCCGTCAATGACGTTTTGCGCCGTTTTCCACGCGCACCAGTCACGCATCTTCCATCCGCATTGCAGCGCGGCGGCGCGGCGC
>JAIRTS010000020.1 GCA_031254795.1 Treponema sp. | reverse complement strand
GTGTATGTCATGTCGGTGAGTGTGGAACGCGCGAGTGTCTGCGGCGCGAGTGCGGGCGGCTCCACGGGGCGTGAAGATGGAAGACGGCAAACGCGGGATAATTTCCATCGAATAAATGTTGTCGTGGGGGGGGGGGGGGAACGCGCCTGTGTGCCGCGGTGGCTCGGGTGCGATCCGCCGGCCGGGGTGAAAGAAGGGCATGCGATAATTATGGATCGGGCGCGCTCCCATAGGAAGAGACATCTGGAGGCGGCACGCGGGAAGGCCAAGGCGCGTCCGCTGTCTCTTCCGGCGTGTTCGCCTGATTTTAATCCGACAGAGAAAGATTGGGTGAACATGAGACGGGCGTCGCGTGACGCCGCGCCTGTTTGTGACTTGCTTCAGTCCGCTGTTTATAATTATTGGCGTTAGACACTGCTAGCAAAGGGGTATCTTCATAAAAGCAACCATGATAAATCCGGGGAAGTTCATATCCGATTTTTCATGCCGCGCCGTCCGCCGCCTGTTTTCTTTATATCCCGCTCGATATATCCGCGTTTCTTATACATTTCCCGATCATGCTTTATTGGCTCCTTCCGGTTTTTCCGTCCGGGTATGACCGGCTCGTTGTTGTTCCCTTTCAACAGCTTGCGGAACCCGTCGCCGTCATATCCCCGGTCCGCCGTCACCGCGCGTCCAATCACATCCCGCGCTGACTCCGGTGCCGCCTCGATGTCGCTCACGCTCCCCCCGCTTAAAAACCCTTCCGCCGCCGGTTGCCGACAGATGAGACTTCGCGCTCATCCCCGCCCCCGCGCCGTCGACAATCACTTCGGGAAACCACGTCCCCTCCGCTTTTTGCAACGTCAAAAGGATTTTTCCCCATAATCCCCGATCGCCGCCCCGGGAAAAGCGGTCATAGACCACACGCCGGCGTCCATATTTTTCAGGCAAATCACGCTAGGGGCGGCAGGCTCTCAGAATATACAGTGTCCCGCAAAACGCTTTATAATGGGAAACTTCAGGCGAACGCCCTTTCCCCCGACGGCCCGCCTCTATAATTGGCAGCGCCGCCTCAGTGAGCTTCTTTTCATTTATTGGATAGATCCGCTCGTTCCTCTTCATCTTCCTTTTCCTCCTCTTTCCTTCTTATACCTTTTTCCTGTTTTTGTCTATCTTTGCCAACAGTGTCTAGGTATTCTAAAGTGGAACGACTATATATATGAAGGTCTCTGTAAATATAAAGACTGCTTGTATGATATTGAACCTGAGTGCGCCGTGAAAAAAGCTGTGTCTGAGAATAAGATTTCAATAGAGAGATACAAAAGTTATATCCGTATCTTGCATGACAGAGATTGACGAGAAAGCGGAGCCTTTGTCAAAAATGGAGGAGGGGGAATGTATAAAAAACTCGCCGCCTTGCGACAGCGAAACGGCGAGATGGACGCTTGCCGGAAATCGACCATAGATATATACTTTTGTAGAACTAGTAGGAGGAATTTTTGATAAAACTCATCAAGAACAAGGCGCGCTTCAAGGACGGGATATTTGAAGAGGCCGGCGAAACGTCGACCGGCGGAGCGTCAGCCGGCGTTTCGCCAGCCGCCGGGCGAAATGGAACCATCGCCTATAAAATTTTTTTAAAGCATATTGTGGGCGGGAACGCCGGCGGGAATGGCGCGCAAGGAAAGGATTCGCCCGATTTGCTTAAGTTGCGATTCGACGCGCTCGCTTCCCATGACATTACCTTTGTCAACATCGTCCAGACCGCAAAGGCGAGCGGGCTTGAAAAATTTCCTGTGCCGTACATATTGACCAACTGCCACAATTCCCTGTGCGCGGTTGGCGGCACCATCAACGAGGACGATCACCGCTTCGGCTTGTCTGCGGCGATCAAGTACGGCGGCGTCTACGTGCCGCCCCACCTCGCCGTCATCCATTCCTACGTGCGGGAAACAATGGCTGGTTGCGGCAAGATGATTCTCGGCAGCGACAGCCACACCCGCTACGGGGCTCTTGGCGCCATGGGCGTCGGGGAAGGCGGCGGAGAGCTTGTCAAACAAATGCTTGGGCAGACGTACGATATAACTCCGCCTGAGGTAATCGCGGTTCATATAACCGGCGCCCCCCGCGCCGGCGTTGGCCCTCACGACGTGGCGCTCGCCATTATCGGCGCGGCGTTCAAAACCGGTTTTGTGAAAAACAAGGTGATGGAATTTGTGGGGGAGGGCGTCGCGAGTTTGCCGATTGATTTCAGGGCGGGCGTCGACGTTATGACGACCGAGACCGCCTGCCTCTCCTCGATCTGGGAGACGGACGATGAAGTGAGACGCTTTCTTTCCATCCATGGGCGGGGAGATGAGTATCAGAGATTGGCTCCTGACAACGGAGCCTTGTATGACGGGCTTATTGAGGTTGACCTCTCTTCCATAAAGCCCATGATCGCGTTGCCGTTCCACCCCAGCAATGTGTTTGAGATCGATTGTTTTCTCGGCAATGCGGCCGACATGCTCCGCGCCATTGAAAAAAAAGCCGAAGATATCATCGAAAACAAGAGCGTCGCGTTGCGTTTGGTGGAAAAGCTCGATGAGAAGGGGCGGTTCAGGGTTGATCAGGGCGTTATAGCCGGATGCGCGGGCGGTACTTTTGACAACATCATGGCGGCGTCCGCCATTGTGTCGGCGATGCGGCCTGGTTTCAGCCAGCCGCCGCTTTCGGTCTATCCGGGAAGCCAGCCGGTGGCGCTTGAGCTTGTCAGAAATGGGGCCATAGGGAAGCTCATTGAGAATGGTGTGGTTGTCAAGACCGTGTTCTGCGGGCCCTGTTTTGGCGCGGGCGATGTGCCGGCGAACAACGGGTTCTCCATTCGCCACGCCACCCGCAATTTTCCGAGCCGCGAAGGCGCGAAGCCGGCTGGCGGGCAGCTTGCGGCCGTGGCGCTTATGGACAGCCGGAGCGTCGCCGCGACCATAGGCAATGGTGGATTCCTGCGTTCCGCGGAAGGCATAGAGACGCCGCCGGCCGTCTATCATTATGATGAGACGCCTTATAAAGCGCGGGTCTATCGCGGCTTGGGCAGGGCGCAGCCGGACGCGCGCCTACAGTACGGACCCAACATCACGGATTGGCCGCCCATACCGAGCCTCGGCAAGCACCTCTTGCTCAAAATCGTGAGCTTTATCACTGACGAGGTGACAACCACCGATGAGATAATCCCCTCCGGCGAAACCTCGTCCTTTCGCTCCAACCCCCTGGGCTTGGCCGAATTCACCCTTTCCCGCAAAGACCCCTCTTATGTGGGAAAGGCAAAAACCGTGCGCGATCTCGCGCCCTGGTTCAAGGAGGCTTCCGGCGCGGATGACGTGGCGCGCGTGGCGCGCGCGGAAAAACTGCTTCCGGGCTTCAGCGGAATGGCGCGACGCCTCGCTCAGATCGAAGGAGTGGAGTTGAACGCCGTGCAGTTCGGCTCCGCTGTGTTCGCCCGCAAACCCGGAGATGGCAGCGCGCGCGAGCAGGCGGCGAGCTGCCAGCGGGCGCTTGGCGGCTGCGCCAATTTCGCCAATGAATACGCGACAAAGCGGTACCGGAGCAATCTCATCAATTGGGGCGTGTTGCCCTTCATCGTCAACGGGGAGCCGCCGTTCAAGAACGGAGACTATGTGTGCGTCCCCGCCATCGCGGAAGCCATCTCCACGGCGCCCCAACCCGGAGCGTCCGGCGCGGGCGCGTCTGTCACGGCGTTTGTCATTGACGAGCGTGGCGCGGGCGTACATGCGTTTGAGCTCGCGCTGCCCGAGTTGACTGGAATTGAAAAGGAAATCATCAAAGAAGGATGTTTGATGAATTACAATAAAAGGAGCCTGTCCCAAAACTAATTGACTGTGCGCCACGCGCACGGTTTTGGGACAGGCTCTCGCGGTTTTTCAGGCTTTCAGCCTTGCGAAACCGCGAATTTCAAGGTTGCTTTCCCAAAAACTGAAGTTTTGGGAAAACCTCAAAGATATCTTGAGGCGAGGGGGATATGATCCCTCGCCCGCATTGGAAGGATGAATATGCGTTATTACAGCACCAGAAATAAAAACGAGCGAGCGGTCGCTTTCGCTCGCGCGGCGCTGTCCGGGCTCGCGCCTGACGGCGGACTTTTTGTGCCGGAGACCTTGCCCGAATACCCGCGAGCGGCAAGAGCCTCCCTGCCGTCCATGAGTTTTCATGACATTGCGTTTGAGACCATCAAACCGTTTGTCCAGGATGAAATCTCCAACGCGGCGCTGGGGGATATAATCCACGACGCCTTCAACTTCGACGCGCCGCTTGCGGCGGTTGGGGATCGGTACGTGCTGGAGCTTTTCCATGGGCCCACAGCCGCGTTCAAGGATTTTGGGGCGCGGTTCATGGCGCGCGCTTTCTCCTATTTCCGCCGAGACGAGGACAAGCCTTTGCGCATACTGGTCGCCACATCGGGCGACACCGGCGGCGCGGTTGCGGACGGTTTTTTCGGGGTTGAAGGAATTTCCGTGACAGTTTTATATCCTAAAGGAAGGGTGTCGCCGCTCCAGGAGCGGCAGATCGCGGGGCTTGGCGGAAACATTTCGGCGTTTGCGGTTGAAGGGAGCTTCGACGACTGCCAGCGGCTTGTGAAGGCGGCGTTCGCCGACGAGGGCTTGAAAAAGCG
>JAIRTS010000015.1 GCA_031254795.1 Treponema sp. | reverse complement strand
GAAAAACGGCGCCGGCACTCACCGGCATATCGGTTACGGCCGCCTTGAGGGGGACGACCTCCAGTCCCGCCTCGCCGCCGCCTGAGGTGAAGGCGGAGCTTGCCCGGCTCCGCGGGCTTTACAATCCGGTTCAGTTACAACATCATGTCAATAAGGTCGTCTTCGCGCAGTTCTCTTCTTCGGGAAGGGAACCTGCGGCTTAAAGTTACTTTTTACTCAATGAGGCGTTTCGACCCTATTTTCCTCCACTCGGGAATTCGACGGCGTGTCTTATTGTAACACGCCATACACTCTAGGATTGCCGGCGTTTCCCTTCCGAATGGAAATCTTTCCATTCAAAGCGCCGGTATTTCTGTTTCACATAGAAATCTTTCTGTTCAAACCATAAATCATTCTACTTGGAATAGAATGATTTCCCCTCAGAACAGAACTATTGGAGTTCTGAACAGAATAATCGGCTCTCCAAATAGAATGATTGGAGTTCCGCGCGGAATAATCGAAGTTTTGAACAGAACAAGCATGGCTCTGAATAGAATAATCGGCTCTCCAAACAGAGATAGCCGAGTCCCAAACAGCATTATAGGCCGCGCGGGAAATTCTTCCTCAGCGAAAATTCAAAAATTATGTTTGCGGCGGGCAGGAATAGCGCCAGCCTATGCCGCCCAGCGCAGTGAGAGAAACCGCTCCGGCGAGACTTGCGCCGCGACGCGCCGTTACGGGAGAGCCTGTCACGCCGAACAAAACGGAAGGCAAAAGACCGGCGCAAAAGGCGTTTCTGATAAAGGGAAATTCAGGATTAAAAAACGGAAAAAACGAAGTCACGGGCAGCCGTCTCCCTGTATGCTTTTTTCATGGGCGCAAAGCGCCGCCAGCTATACAAAAGCCCATGTATTCAAGTAAAATACCCCCTATGAGCAGATTTTGGAATTCAAGGACGCGGGCGCTTTCCCCCTATATGCCCGGGGAGCAGCCGCAAAACAGGGCGTGCATCAAGCTCAACACAAATGAAAATCCCTATCCGCCCTCGCCCAGAGTGATGGAGGCGATTGCTCGCGCCGCGGGTGGCGCAGGCGGTTGCGGCGAACGGCTGCGGCTCTACCCTGACCCCGCGTGCCGGGAATTGCGGGAGGCTGTCGCGGAACGTTGGGGACTGAAGATGGAACAGGTGTTTGCGGGCAACGGCTCTGATGAAGTCCTCGCGTTCGCTTTCGCCGCCTTTTTTGAAACGGGGTCGCCCATCGCAGGCGGCGTGGTCTCTGCGGACGGCTTTGTGACGCGGCGCGAAGCGGCGGTGTTGTTTCCCGACATCACCTACAGCTTTTATCCGGTTTATGCGCGGCTGTGGGGCGTTCCCTACGAATGTCCGCGCCTGCAAGACGATTTTTCCATTGACTACACCAGCTTCCTCGCGCCGTGCGGCGGCGTTGTATTTCCAAACCCCAACGCTCCGACCGGAATGGCCATGTCCAGGGAACACGTTCTCGCTATCGCGCGTTATCACGCGGCGCGGGGCGTTGCCGTCATTGTTGACGAGGCGTACGTTGATTTCGCCGGCGCTGCGGACGGCGCAAGCCGCGCTTGCGGCGCCGATCCTCTTTCCGTCATAGACAGCATAGAAGACCACCCGAATTTGCTGGTGGTTCGCACGCTTTCAAAGTCCGCGTCCCTCGCCGGACTGCGGGCCGGCTTCGCCGTTGGCAATGAGGAGCTTGTCGAAGGGCTATGCCGTGTCCGCGACTCCTTCAATTCCTATCCGGTTGATCGCCTCGCCCTTGCCGGCGCCGCCGCGGCGGTGCGGGACGCCGCGTACTACGAGGAGACGACGCGCAAAATCATTGCGACGCGGGAGCGTGTGTCCGCGGCGCTTGTTGAGAAGGGCTATACGGCGTTGCCTTCAAGCGCCAATTTTCTCTTTATACGGCATCCGGCGTTGACCGGCGCCGAATTTTTCACCAGACTGCGTGAGGCGGGCATACTTGTACGCCATTTCAACACGGAGCGTGCCGCGGATTTTGTCCGCGTCAGCATTGGAACCGACGCTGACATGGACGTGTTTTTGGCGGTGTGCGCAAAGGAGATGTTATGACACTCATCACGGGCGGCGAATTTGACGCCTATTGGAAGAGCCAGACAGGCGGCGGCGCCGGGGGCGAAAGCGCGGCCGGCGATGTGGAGCGCGGCGTGCGGCGCGTTATTGACGATGTGCGGCGGCGCGGAGACGCGGCGGCGCGGGAGTGGACGGCTCAATTTGACCGCGCTTCTCCCGAGCGGTTTGAGGTTTCCGGCGACGCGATGGCGGCGGCGTTTGAGAGGCTCCGTACAACCAACGCGGAATTGGCGGCGGCGCTGGAAATGGCGAGGGATAACATCCGCCAGTTCGCCGTTGAGCAGAGAAAGCAGTTTTTTGATTTTGAGTATGAGATTGCGCCCGGCGTGATCGCGGGGCAACGAGTGATTCCGGCGCAAAAGGCCGCGATCTACGCGCCGGCGGGACTGTTTCCGCTGATATCCTCGGTTTTGATGGGCGTTGTTCCGGCGCTTGCCGCCGGCGTGGAAGAGGTGTTCGTCGCGTCGCCGCCCGCCCATGACGGGGGCGGCTTGCCGGACTGGAGAATTCTGGCGGCGATTCGCATTGCAGGCGGCGCCCGCGCCGGGGATAGCCGCGCCGCGAACATCCGCGCCGCGAACATCCGCGCGTTTGCCATAGGCGGAGCGCAGGCGATAGCCGCGTTCGCCTTTGGCACTGAGACCATTCCCCGCGCCGACGTGATCGCGGGTCCCGGCAACAAGTACGTGGCGGCCGCAAAGCGGCTCCTGTTCGGGGAAGCCGGCATCGACTTTGTCGCCGGTCCTACGGACGTGCTTGTCATCGCCGGGCCGGACGCGAACCCGGATATCATCGCGGCGGACATGATCGCCCAAGCCGAACACGATCCGGACGCCCGCGCCCGTGTCCTCGCGCCAAACGCAGACTTGGCCGGGCGCGTCATGCAGGCGGTTGAAAAGCGGCTCGCCGCTTCTATGGAGCGCGCCGCAAAGACGGCGCGGGCGTCGCTTGACGCCGGCGGACTCATTGTCACCTACACGGATGAAAACGAGGCGGCGCGTATAGCGAATATCATCGCGCCGGAACATCTGGAACTGCAATGCGGCGATGAAGCGAACGAGCGCCTCCTCCCGCGTTTGAAAAACTACGGGGCGCTCTTTATCGGCGAAAAAGCGGCCGAAGCGCTCGGCGACTACAGCGCCGGCACGAATCACACGTTGCCAACATCAGGCTGCGCCCGTTTCACCGGCGGTCTTTCCGTACGGCATTTCCTCAAGACCGTCACCACCCTGCGCTGTGCCGAAGGCGCGGGCTATGCGCCGGTCGTGAAAGCCGCCGAGACCATCGCCCGCGCCGAAGGGCTTGCGGGTCACGCCGAAAGCGCGAAGGCGCGGCTGTCGCGTTGAGGGCGCGAGACGCGCGCGGGGCATGCGCCATGGCGCAGCCTCTCATTCCTTGACATCCTCTGCGTTTTATTGTATTATGGCGGTCAGAGGCTATAATGACGGATGGAGATATACTAACCATAGAAGAAGTGGCGAAGTACTTGCGGGTTTCGGAGCGCACGGTGTACGATTGGGCGCAGAAAGGCGAGATTCCGGCGGGAAAGATCGGCGCCATCTGGCGGTTCAAACGCATTGATATAGAGCGATGGGTCAACGACCGGCTTTCCACCAAGCCGTCGAAGCCAAACGCGGTGCATGTCGATGCCATTATTTCTCCTGATCGCGTTATTTTTCTTGATTATTCAACTAAACGCGACGCTCTTTCCGCGCTTGCGGACAACCTCTCGCTCGCCCCGCAGGTAAAGAACCGCCAAGAGCTGGTGTCCGAAGTCCTAAAGCGCGAAGACCTTATGAGCACCGCCATAGGAAAGGGCGTCGCCATTCCGCACGTACGGCTTGCCTCGGTGACGGATCTGGTGGTTTCCGTGGGCATAAGCCGCGCCGACATTATTGATTTTCATGCGTTGGACGATGAACCGGTGCGTCTGCTGTTTATGACTGCGGCATGCTACAATCAGCATACGTACTATTTGCAGACTCTGTCTTTTTTCAGCAACCTTTTCAAAGACAAGCGCCTGCGCGACGAGCTTCTCGCAACTGAAACAACGCGGCAGGCGTACGATCTCTTGACGGCTATCCCACCGGCGTAGCCGGTCGCAACCAGCCGCCACGCCACGCGACAGCGCCCTGCCGCGAGACTACCAGTCAAACTTGAACACCGCTTTTTCCGCGTAACTTCTATCGGGACCGTAGACGCACGAGGGGAACTGGGGCTTGTTCGGCGAATCCGGAAAATGCTGGGTCTCAAGGCAGAAGCCGGCGTGTGCATTGTATACGGAGCCGGTTTTTCCCGCTATGCCGCGCAGATGGTTGCCGGTGTAGAACTGGACGCCGGGCTGGGTCGTGAATACGCGCATGATTCTGCCGGACGAGCGTTCAAACACCTCGGCCGCAGGGCGCAGTTTGCCTGGGGAGCCATCTATCACGTAGCAGTGATCATAGCCTGCGGCGGGCGCTGTTTTGTCTATGTCCACGCCGATTGGCTTCCACAGTCTGAAATCAAAGGGCGTCATATCCACCGGCGCCGACTCGCCTGTCGGGATGCCGTGTTCATCAACCGGGAGATATTCAGACGCGTGGATAATCACCTCGTGGGAAAGCGTGTCGCCGCGTCCTTCGCCCGCAAGGTTGAAGTAGGCGTGGTTGGTGAAGCTCACCGGACACGGAGCGTCAACCGTCGCCTCGTAGATGGCCGCCACCTCGTTTGACTTGGTGAGACCGTAGCTCGCCGCGGCTTTGAGGTCTCCGGGAAAACCTTCGTCATTGTCCGGGCTTTTCAACTCAAACCGGACGTACACCCCGTCTTTATCCTGGTATTGCTCCGCGCTCCAGACTTGCCTGCCGAAGTTTTTTAATCCTCCGTGGAGGCAGTTTTCCCCGTCGTTTTTGAACAGAACGCAGGTCTTGCCGTCAATCATAAACCGCGCGCCGCCAATGCGGTTTGCGAAGCGTCCTATAGTAGCGCCGAAAAACGCCTGATCCGCGGCGTAACCGCCCAACGTTGAGTAGCCGAGGAGGATGTCTTCCACGCCGGTTTTTCGGGACGGCGCGTACAGAGACGTGAGCGTCGCGCCCAGCGTACTGACAGACAGCGTTAATTCTCCGGCCGACAACGTATAAAGCTCGATCTTCTTGCCATTGGAAAGCGTTCCGAAAGGTTTCTTGTTGATTTTCATGAAAAAAAGTATATCACAAAACAGAGCGATGTAAAGCGAAAAGTGAAAAAAGTCGAACCGGAAAGTCAGATTTATTCCTCCGCGTCAAAGCGGGGCAATTTTCCGGTCATAATCGCCGGCGGCAAATCACGACGCGCCTTTGTTTATGCCGCTCGCGCCCTCATAATCCGTATCCATCCGCCAAAATAAGAATGGAGGATGAAAAAACCGCCGCCATGACACCGAAAAGAAGAAGCAGCGCATAGGTTGCGATGCCTCCGATATAGCGGAATTTGCCGGAAACGGACATCAGCAAGGTACAGATAATGCCAATCACCGATGAAAATGCAAGGCAAATGCCGGCTGTCGCCATCAAACTGAGCGTCATTCGCCCTGTTTTGTCCATAAGATTTTGGGTGTTGCTTAAAACATAGAGCAGGAGCAAGAGAAGGCACATCGCAAAAAAAAAGAACGAAACCCGCTTCATAAGGATAATGACAATGGGTTTCTTTACCGGTCTAGCAATTTTCATCCTTTTATAGTATACTTAAATTCCGTCTTTGCGGTAAGGGCGTGATCATGTTTTAGAGCGTCCGTAACTATTCCAAACTGTTATTTGTTGTCATGTTATAGCTTTTACAGGAGTCAATCAATGAAGAAGGCTCGAGCCTTTTTGTTTTTATTCTGTTTGTTGTTTTTTTCAGGCCTGTGCCGCAGTATGATCGTATATGCCCAAGAAGAAGAATCGGACGAAGACATCGAAGAGGAAATCCCGGTCGATGAGTATGAGGGCGTGGCGCCGTCTTTGTATTCAAGCGGCGAGCAGATATTTTCCTTTACATTGGGAGCCGTCATTCCCCTTTTTTACACCAACAGTGATGGACTTGCGTCAAATGGCACGAATGTGAATGTGGGCGGCGGGGGCTATTTGTCGTACAGTTACTTCCTCGCCCCGCGTTTCTTTGTGGGCGGCGAAGCCGGCGGCGCGTTTGCGGGGACTATCGGCGAAAATATGCTGTACATCGTTCCTTTCGGCGTACGCGCGGGCTATCAATTCACTTTTTCCATTAAAAACCTGAGATTTGAAATTCCTGTCGCCCTTTCGATTGGCGGAGCCACCCAGAAGTACCTTGAAACCGATTATTTCGGCTTGTTTCTGAAACCTACGGTTTCCGGTTTTTTTCGTTTAAATCCAGACTGGTCTTTCGGTCTGAATGTGGGATGGCTGCTTGTTCCCCAATGGACAAAAGAATCCAGAAAAAATATGACCGGACACTTTCTTGAAGTGTCGTTATCGGCGCGTTTCCATTTTTAGGATGTTGACGCGACAAAATAGAGTTGTTCAAAACCTGAAGTTTCTGAACAACAACCACTAAAAAACAGCAAAATGCGGAGCGTTTTGCGAGACTTGCGAGACAACCAACCGGGTTATTGAACAAGTCCAATATAGAGGTGTATGAAATATGAAAATCAGAGTTATGGCAGGTGTTCTTGCGGCTTTTTTATTTTTTTCCTGCGAT
Source organism: Treponema sp. (assembly GCA_031254795.1). Lineage (GTDB taxonomy): Bacteria > Spirochaetota > Spirochaetia > Treponematales > Breznakiellaceae > JAIRKH01. Next base: position 465 of record JAIRTS010000015.1, on the reverse strand, counting down.
CAATATCCGATATTTCACGCGATTTCTCAGGAAGTGAAACCAAAGGATCCGAGAGTCAAGGGAAGTCCCACCGCTATGGTCGAATTAAATAGCGCCATATACGTTGCGAGCCGGCATGGAAAGACCGTCCATTATTACAAAGATGGCAAGTGGGATCGCATGGCTTCGCCCGGTGGAAACATTATGGAGATCGCGACTGACGGAGAGTATCTCTATGCGCTTGCTGGCGATCCTCTCAGCGAGACGAAAGTGTATTACAAGGATGTCGTCAATGGGTGGAATCCGGTTTCTTTTAGCGCAGGCGGCGTTATGCAGACCATATGCGGAGCGAGTGAGGGAAGTACGGGATATATATTCGCCTCAACTGGAGGTGGGTTGTTTTCCTATAAAACAGGCAGCGCGGGTTTTTCTTCCGATTCCTTGTTGCCAGATCTTTCAAAAGAAAATATAGTAACAGGCGCGGCG
>JAIRTS010000256.1 GCA_031254795.1 Treponema sp. | reverse complement strand
TGCGGGACGATTTAACTCCGGTACTGGAAAAAGCGATGCAAAGCGACGCGATCATACTTGGATCACCAATTTATTTGGCGGATGTAACATCCCTGATACGCGCATTTATTGAGCGGTTCGGGTTTATGAATATTTCGTATGACAAGAAAGGACATAATAATTTTACCGGAAAAATTAACGCGGCATTTTTCTACACCATGAATATTTCAAAACCGGCTTCCGCGCTGTTTGCTTATGTTTATAAGTTTAATACAGGTATGTTGAAAAGGTGCTTGCACGGACGGGTAGAACAACTGATTTGTACCGATACCTGGCAGTTTGACGATTATGATAAATATATGTCCTCTAATTTTGATGTTGCCAGAAAGAGAAAAACACGGGAGACTATATTTCCCAAAGATTGCGAAAAGGCTTATCAGATAGGGAGAAGGATTTCCAACTAAGACATTCAAAGTCTTTTCAGTTGCATCGCGTGTAAGCGCGGGTGAAAACCCCCGAACTTCGTTCCGCCGCCATTCGAGCGCTCCAGGGATCCGGTTTGCTTTTGCTTATCCGCCCTGCAAAACCGTCGCATACAGCCAGCACGTTAGACGCCGCTTTCGTGTTGACAGCGGGACTGAAGAAGGCAATGCGCCCGTATAGGCCGGGCTTTATGTTTGGTAAGAGGAGGCTGTTTTATCATGTCGAATTTTGAAATAGCAAAGGAGAACCACTATGACACCTAAAAGTCTTTGCATATTGCTCTGGACGTTTTCGCTTGCCCATATCTATGCGCTTGATTTGACCATAGAAAAGGAAGACCTTCGCTTTGAACAGCGCGTTGACGGAGGATTTCATCTTTTCATACGGAAAAAACCTGACATCGCTTCAGTGCTGATACTCGAAACCACCAAAGATTTCACGTACAATGAGCCGAATTACGCATACCGCGCTCCATCGTGGAATGAGATCAACGGCAACGAGCTGAGGATCATCAATGGCGCGCCTCTTTCTCCGGCAAGCGGTATATGGTCGCTTATTGATTCCACGCCGGAACGCGACGAGCAGTTTGGCGAGGCTTTTCATATCTACATTCCGTACATCCTGAACTACGGTTATGAAACGGGACGCCACGGCGAGGTGTATGTTCGGGACGGCGCTTATTTCAACCTCCGCGCTTTCGCCTTGCCCTTTGGCGACTATGCCGGCGATTTTCAGGACAACCCCTTTGTCCTTGAGGTGACGCAGAATCCCCTGCCCGGTCCGCCCGATGGAAACTATATGGGCGAGACCTTGTCGACATTTGCGGATATAAGCCGCAAGACCGGCGGTGTCATGGCGCTGTCCTCCACGCCTGAAGATATTGCGCCGAATATTAAAAACTTGCTTGAAAAAGAGAGGGGCAAATCCCTTGATGTGGTGATCTGTCTTGACACCACCGGCAGCATGAAAGACGATATTGCCGCGATTAAAAAGTCGCTGGCGCCCATGTTGTCCGATATGCAGAATGAGTTTCCATCTTTCAGGGTGGGATTGACGCTTTACAAAGACTACATGGAAGCGTACCTCACGAGAGTGATTCCCTTCACCACTACTATTGCGGCGCTTCAAAGGGAGCTTGACAGAATAACGGTGGGCGGCGGAAAAGACACTCCAGAGGCGGTATACGAGGCGCTGCACGATGGCGCGACCAAATTTCCGTGGGAAGCCCAATCCCGCCTCCTCATCCTCATAGGAGACGCGCCGCCCCACCCGCGTCCTGTCGGCGCCATCACATGGGAAATGGTGGAGGCCGCGCTTGCTGAAAAAAATATCACGGTGTATACGATAGCGTTGCCCCAGTGAAGCACAAGGGCGCGGACTTTTGGTTCGATGGCGTTTCGGAGAACGCGCCGTTCTCCCAGAAAACCGTTTTACCACTGGAAAGCGTTTGATATAGCCTTCTTTTACATCGACTATGGCTTCGTTTGACAATCTTCCTTCATTTTTTGTGGATCACCGCCAAATATTGAATAGGCTCTAAAAATGAGGGTGATTGTCATCTTATCCCATTCATTGGGATATTGTTCAAGATAAACGTTTCTGGTCTGTATTCAAAATGCATGGTATCGTAAAGAAGCCATTTGCCGCCCCATATAAAACCATAAGATTCGAAGATTTTGACCACCATATCCGGCGGATGCAACCGGCTTTGATAGGGAACCGCCCACCAATCAACGCCTTTTTGACTTGTCCAAAGCCAGTACGTCTCTTCATTACGCTGGGCTCTAACCTGAATGTCAATGGCGGCGCCGTATGAGTGAAAACTCCTGCTCTGGACATCGGCAATATTCCGCCAATTCCATGCGGAAAGACTGGTTATATTGTTTAACCATTGTCTCACCTGCGTATTGCCCCTCGCTTCCTTATTAATAGCTTCTTCGATAAGGGCGAGTTCCTCAAGTATGGAATAGTGAACGAGTACATTCCGTCCGAGAAAACGGATGGTCTTTACGTGCATGTACGCCTCGTCTTTGTCGCTCGCTCGCCATAAGGCGTCAAAAAAGTGTTGGGAGCGTTTTGTAGTCCGGGAAGAACGTCTCTGTTGCAATGACCTAAATTGCGCGGACTCTTGGGCATCGGGAGCTTTCCAGTCAGGCAAATCTCTCGGGTACCGGTAGAATACCTGGGGGTCATACTCAGCCGCTCTCAAGCGCAACGATTCAGGAAGCAACCGTCCATCCGCATAGTAAAACCACGCGCCGTACACCTGAATCGCCCAATCGCCGTTTCTGAAAACAGCGGGTCCGATACGGTCGGGGTATGCCGCGGCAAAGGCTTTCATCACTTGTTCCCCTTGGTTAAGCGTTTGCGCGTGAGGGGCGTGTATATCTATGAAAAAAAGCATGAAAAGCATGAAAAACAACGATGGCAACGAAGACTTTGCCTTTTTTCGCGTCATAGTGTACGATGGTTTCTTAAAAACAGCTTGCAATGGCATTTTCCAAGGCGTCAATTTGCGGAGAAATGCAAGCCATCGGCTTGCATTCTTTTTTGAGCTGGGACAATTTTTCAGGTATTGCCACCATTTGTCCCAGCGTGTCAAAGACTAAAGACGCCTGCTTTGCCGGATGCGCTGTGGCAAGGACAATAGTATGGCGCTCATTGCCGCTTGTTTCAGCGTTCCGTTCCGCGGCCGCAAAGGCGACCGCCGTATGCGGATCGAGAATTATGTTGTATCTCTTCCATACGTCTTTCATAGTTTTGCGGGTAACCTCATCGTCTATTGATTGGGGAAAAACCATATTTCGCATGACAAGCGGAGCTTCATTGTAAAATGAGAGGAGGCGCTCATAATTGGATGGAAAAGCTACGTCAAGCGCGGGTGAAATCGTCGCGATCCGCCGCTTTGCAACGGAAATTTTTCCCGAAAAGAAGTTAGCGAAAACGTTGTTGGCGTTCGTCGCGGCAATAAAACCATTCACCGGCATACCAAATTTCCATGAGTAAAGTCCGGCAATAAGGTTTCCGAAATTCCCGCACGGTACGCTGAATTGCAAATCGCCGGAAAGCCACTTTTTCACCTTGATAAAGGCATAGAGATAATAGAAGGTTTGGGGCAGAAGGCGCCCTACGTTTATGGCGTTAGCCGTCGTCAAGTTGTAACGTCCAACAAAGTCCCTGTCCTTCATGATTTCCCTGACCAGCCGCTGGCAATCGTCAAAAACGCCATTTATTTGAATCGGGATGATGTTGCCGCCATTTTCCACAAAAGTCTTTTCGTCAAGTCCGCGAATAACACCGGAAGGATACAGAATAACCGATATGATATTCTTCCTTTGATGAAAGGCATGAGCGATGCTGACTCCAGTGTCGCTTTGGGCCGCGGACAACACCATGGTTTTTTTATCAGCGGGCGCAAATTCTTCCATGAGCGCGGCGATATACGCAATGCCGAAATCTTTGAACACGCCGGTTGGCCCGTTGTACAGAGTCAGTATAGAGTAATGCTCATCCAATTGGCGCAGTTCCGGCTCGAAATTAAACGCGCTTTCCACAACCGAAGCTGCGCTCAAAGGATTCGACTCGCCCTGAAGCAAAATGGGGGATATGGCGGAAATCAATTCCCGAAAGGTTGTTTCGCTGTCCATATAAAGAAAAAAATGCCGCATGTCCATGACCGAATCAAGGACATACAACCCGCCCTCGGGCGGCAAGCCATTGAGAATAGCCTCTTTGTACGAAACGGGCGTTGTATCCGCTTGAGTTGATCTAAATAACATTTGACGATCCTTTTCTCTCTTGAATAAGTATATAAGAAAGAGGCGTTTTTCTCAAGGGCGCGGAAAACATGAGGCAATCCATTCGCTTTGCCGGTTACTGGTACATGATCACGTACGGTCTTGGTTCCAGGTCATACACCTTCGCGGGTGTAAGCAATGGGTGGTCAAAACCCGCTCCCGGTATATTAAAGTTGTAGAACAATTTGAACGCTTTAACCGGTATATTAAGCGTCGGATTCACCGGATTCGCCACGTTGTAATCATCAAAGGCGTTCGCTTTATAAGAGCCAAGTTTCTGGGCGGGATTTCCGAAACCGTCCGCGCAATGCACAAGACGCACTTTGCTGAAATTGCTTTTCAAAGCCGCGCGGTCTGATATCATCCACGGCTTAAACTGGTGGATCACCAGCATCCGCTCGCCGGGAATATTGTTTGCCTTCAAATATTCTTCCATTGTTTGCTGAATCTGATTGATCTCCGCGGCGGTTACAACGCCGATCTCTTTCATGGGTTTGGTTGTGCGCCACTCGGGATCTATCGCAAGATGAACATTGGGGTACTTGAGGTAGGGAAGCATTCGTTTTATAGCCGCAACCGGATCGTACTTGCCGATCTGGTGATCAATGAAGACAAGCATATTGCGCTTCTGCGCGTAGTTTATGTACTTCATAAGCAGTTCATTATTGATGATTCCGATCTCTCCCTCGGGCCACACGGTTCCGTAAATGATGTAAAACGCGGTGATGACGTTTCTGCCGCCGACCTTCTTATACTCGGCGGCGAGTTTGGTAAGTTGCGCATCCAGTTCTTCCATTGAATAACGCCCTAAAATCCCCATGTTTACGGAATTCGGGTGTCCGTAATACGCGAGAATATCATTATTAAGCAAAAGTGAGCGCTGATCCGGCGTTATAGGTTTGGAAGCTTCCATATCCACTTGTGTATTAACCCAATATGGCTTGCGATTTTCTTTGTCTCGTTCCATAAGGAGCTTGTCGGCGAAGAGTATATTGGGGAAAAGCCCGCGTTGCTTATCAATACGGCTGGCATTCAGTGTGTTTTCAGCGAGAGTTTGAGCGAATAAAGGAAAAGACTGAAACAAAACCAGGAGAATGAAAATCTTATTTATATTATTTGTCATTAACACTGTTCCAACTCCTGTGTAATTTCATCAAGACGTTTCTTAATTGAATCAAGCGTCCGCTCAAGACGGGCTTTTTCTTTCTCAAGTTTCACGCGGGGATACTCTTCAGCAGGCGGCGTTTTCTGCGACTGGACGGCGACCTTTACCGTATCAGGAGTCTTGCCGCCAAGCAGGGCAGATTCTGCGGCTACGCGGACATCCTCGTCTTTGATGCCCGCCAAGAAACGCATATTGTCGGAACCCACAGAAGGATTTACGTTGTACTGATGCATTTTTATGGCGGTGGCAACCGCAAGACGCGGAATCCTTAACACTCTGTCGACGTAATCCTCAAAGCGCCCGCCGATCTTCTCGCACAATTTCTGCGCCAGCAACAGCTTTTCTCCTAAATCTTTAACTATGGCTCCATTTTCCGCAAGATGCTTCGTCCTGATGGTTTCAGTGAGCGCGGTCAGTTCTGGAGAAGATGCAAAGACATTCTGGTATATGTTTCGAGTTTCGGCCTTTTCAAGAAGCCCATGGAGAATAGCCCAAAATTCCGAAGTATGCGCTCGCGCTGAGAGCTTGCCTCCCTGCGCGCATGCGTGCAGATGGTGCGCGTATTCATGTATCGCCGTGTATAGCAGAAGGTTGTCATCGCTAAAGTTGCGGTTGTGGATAACTATTTCTTTCGTCTCCGGCTTGTATAAGCCATTCACTTTCTTGCTTTTTTTTCCTGAAAATATTAAAGAAAAGTCCAATGGCGCGTCCTCTATGGCTAAGAGTTTTTCTTTGACTTGATCTTGATTCAAATTGTTCTCCTCATAATGATTCAGGGCGCCGTCTTTGGCGCGCCTACTCCAATTCTCCAAGTTTTTCCATAGCCAATATCGTAGCCGCGACGCACGCTATTTCAGTTCTCATAGCCCGTTTGCCCATAGAAAGACGGGTGAATCCCGCATTTTCAAGCTCCGTTCGCTCGCGATCCGACCATCCCCGCTCTGATCCCACAGCGATCACCAACGGGTGTCCTAAAGGATTGAGAAGAGACAACGCGCCTTCGGGACGTACGTTGTCTGCGGCGGCGAGGATAGGACTAGCGCGAAGACTCCTGTTTCTGCCGGAGTCGGAAAACGGCGAGAGCCGCTCTTTTTCCCACGGACGCTCCAAAAGCCAGTGGTCTATGCTTTCATACGCAGACACCAGTGGAATACGGGTGTCACGCGCCTGTACCGCCCCTTCGACAAGGGCCGCATGAGCCCCTCCGTCCGTGAGCAATCTCGTGTCGCGGTAGCTCTTTTCACTCAAATCCGTGCCGAAGACATCTATTGCCTCGACGCCGAGGTTTGCAAGATCGCGCAAAAGGCGACGCAGTTGTATGGGGCGAGGAAAGCCCACGCCGATGCAAAGGGGAAGCCGCGGCGGCGGCTTCTCTTTAAGGTTAAGGGAAAAACCAATGCCCTCAAGCCTGACGCTTTCAATAAGCCCTGTCCCAAGATTCCCACCCACGATGCCTGCGTCAAAGGTGTCGCCTACTTGTTTGCGCAACACCTTGAGAAGATGAACAGCGCGTTCGTCGCGTTTGGGAAGGGGTCTTCCGATTTCAAGCGGTTCAAAAAGGATTATGTTCACGGTACATCAACCTTTTTGAGATAATTCTAAAATCAACTCCACTTCGCCTCGTCCAAGCTTCAATGAGCGGGCAATCTCATCAACCTTCCAACCCTGATGCGCCAGTTTTATAACGTTCTCACGTACGCCTATAGGAGGAACGCCTTTGTCTTTGGAACTTCCTCCTGAACCCGGACTATTCTCTTTCATCAGGGTTCCCATGAGTTTCACCTGCTCCTGAGCTTGCCGGTTCAGTTCCTCAAGCCGCGTTTCAAGGCGCGCAAGCCATTCTCGGGACGCCTGAGCCGATGCGATGCGTTCATCAATGGTGGTAAGCGTTGTGTCCAAGGTCTTGATTTTATTCGTGACATCGTTTGCCTTGTCGCTTTCAGCGGTCAAAACGCCGAGCGTTGAACGGAATGAGGTTACCTGCGAAGAAAGCTCCAACAGTTCGGCGTTGATACGCGCCGCAGTCTGTTCGGATTCTTGCAACAGTTTAAAGTTGCGGTCAATCCCCTCGTTGGTGACGTCAAGCGTTTGATTTTTGCGTTCGATGCGTCGATAGCGCTCCTCTGAACTTTCAAGCACGTCATTGAATCTGCGGATTTCGACCTGCATCGCCTGCAACGTATCGTCCGACGCCGAAAGCTGGGCGAGTTTCTCATCAACAGCCTTGGAAGTCTGTAGCAACCGGCTGAACTCGGTTTCCATCTGCTCGATACGATGTTTTTCAGAAAGGAAGCGGGTCATCTTGGCGTTAACTTCATCTTCAAGACGTTTTATTTTGACAAACTGGTTCTCAAGATCGGCCGCTTCGGCGCGCCGCTGATCCAGGCGATCAAGATCGTCTCTCAGGTCTTCAATGTGGCGTTCAAACTCATGTTTAAGCGTGTCGGCGCGTTCAAAAAGGCTCGTTTGGGCAGCGAATTCTTTGATATGACGATCCGCTTCTTTTATCGCCGCATCCAAACTTCGCGACTGCTCGTCAATATGGGAGAAAAGCTCAGCGCGATGAGAGTCAGCTTCCATGCGTATGTCTTCGATAGAAGCTCGGACGGCGCTCAAGCGCTCATTGCTTTCCATCGTCAAATCCCTGTTGCGCCTGCGGGTTTCTTCCAGCATGGTTTCCAAATCCCGAAGCTGGGTGTTGAGGTTCTGCTTCCATTCGTCGATGTTGTCTTTTGATATTTCAAAAAGACCCACAATCTCGGCGCTTCGTCCTTCAATGTCATCCCGCATTTTCTTGAGTTTGGCTTCCACATCCCGCTGATTCTGCTTAAGCGTGTCCGCTACGGCAAGGCTATGTTTCCCAATTTCGGAACGCACTGATGCTTCGGCGGAATTGCGGGCGTCTTCCATATCCTGCCGGAATTGCTGTTTAAGGGAGAAAAGCGATTCGTCCGCGATTTTCATCTGCGTCCTGACACCTTCTTCAAAGCTGTCCGTATCTTCTTTGAGTTTTTCTAATTGCGCGGTCAACTGTTCATTGTATGCGCCAAGTCCTGTCTCCAGTTTCTCGGTGTAGGTGGTTTCTATGCCTGTACGGTTGGTTGCGGCTTCTTCGGCTATAACGGCAAGCTGATTGTCAAGGAACTGTTTCCATTCGGTAAGCCGTTGGTCTATGGCTTCGGCCCTTTTGTCAAGATTCGCCGTAAAGTTATCCTCAAAAACTTTGAGTTTTTCGGAAATATTTCCGTAAGCCTTCTCTTTCAACGCGGCAAGTTCCTGCTCTATAGTTGTCATTTCACCCTTGAGTGAAGCGGCGGCGGCGGCGAAGGAGGTAAGAATGGTTTTACGCTCCTCTTCCGAGGATTTTTCAAAGCTGGAGAAATCGGTCTTAACACGCATTTCCGTATCTTGCAATAAAGCGCGAAGCTCATTCTCAAGTTGAGCCGTGTCTTCGGCTAAAAGTTCAAAACGCCGGAATTGTTCCGCTTGAATCGCGCGGTACTCATCAAACTTGGCGTCTGTTTCAAGAAGCACGTTTTGTTCCATATGCTCCGCCGCTTTCTGGAATTGATCCTCAAATTTTTGGATCATCACGTCAGCGTTTGCTTTCATTTCCTCGAATTTTTGCTCAAACGCGGCATTTTTTTCATTGGATTGAGCTTCGGCTTCCTGTACCGCATTTTTCATATCAAGCTCAATGGCCGAGGATGTTTCCGTCAGTTTATTTTGAATGGAATGCAATCGGGCTTCCGCTTGGGCGATTTCTTCCTCAAACTGCGTCTTGGTTTGACTGATTATAGCTTCCAAATCGGCGACCATGCGTTTGGCGCTGGCATTTACGGCTTCGGCTGCGGTTTGGGTGCGCAATTCCACATCTTCCACAGAGATAGAAATGGCGCTCTTGATATGAGTTGATGTTTTGTCAATTTCTTGTTGAATATGCCGTAACTGCCTTTCGGCGCTTTCAACCTCCGTTTCCATGTGGGATTTAATTTCCGCAAAAACCGCGTCCAATTCGGCTAGACGCTCCCTGTTCTGTTCGCCGGCGCGTTCCTGCTCCATAGCAATATCGTCCTTGGTCTTGGAAAGCAGTTGCGCTAGTTCCGCCGCCTGTCGTCTGGTCTGCTCGTCATTTT
>JAIRTS010000243.1 GCA_031254795.1 Treponema sp. | reverse complement strand
CGGTTCATCCTTCCAGAATCTTCAACGCCTCCTCCCGGTAGCAGTCCATAAGGTAGGGGATGCCGGTAACCTTGGCGCATTCCTCGGTGAGGGACATCAGGTCCCGCCGACTGATTACCTCGATGTTGAAACGCCGGGCTCCGGCCATAAGTTGCTGGAGTCCCACTCTGAGCCTGTCCGCGTAGCTGTAGATGCCGATGGCTCCCAGGGGGATGTTTTTGATTTCCTCGGCTCCCACCAAGTCTTTGACCTTTTCGTAGTTGACGAAGATTTCTTCCGGGGTTTTGCCGAAGTCGGACACGGTTTTGGGCAGATTCCCATCTCGAAGCCATTGGGCGATATTCTTGCCCACCATGCCGGGAATCATCAGCGCCCGGCCCATGCAGACCGCCTTCACATAGGGCGCCCCAAGCGCAAGGGCTTTGAACACCCCGTCCTCGGAACTGAACCCGCCGGCAAAAGCCACGTCCGGAATCCGTTCCCCTCGCGCAGCCAAGATGGATGCGTATTCCCACGCCGCGCTGTGGAGATAAATTGAGGGAATGCCCCACTCTTCCATCATTCGCCATGGACTCATGCCGGTGCCGCCCGAAGCGCCGTCAATGGTGAGAAGGTCGATCTTCGCCCGGGAACAGTATTTGATGGCCATAGCCAGCTCTTTCAGGCTGTAAGCCCCGGTTTTGAGGGTGATCCGCTTATACCCCAGCGCCCGGAGTCGTTCCACTTCCCGCATGAAGCTTTCTTCGCTGACAAAACCCAGACGGCTGTGACGTTCGAACTCCTTGATGGCCCCGGATTTATAGGAGGCTTGGATGACGGGGTCCGAAGGATCCGGGGTGACGATATAGCCCCGTTTTTGCAATTCCAGAGCCCGCTCAAGCTGGGCGACCTTGATTTCCCCGCCAATACACTTGGCTCCCTGTCCCCACTTGAGCTCAATGGTTTCTATCCCGTGCTTATCAATGATGTATTCCGCCACCCCCAAACTCGTGTCCTCCACGTTCATCTGGATGAGAATCTCCCCGTATCCCCTATGATACCGTTTGTAGGCTTCGACGCGCCGGTCCATATCCGGGGCTTTGACCACCTTTTTTGCGGCGTTCAGTTCCAGCGCCGGGTCAATGCCGCAGACATTCTCCCCGCAGACGATGGTCACCCCGGAAATGGCGGCTCCCACGGCGAAATGCTCCCAGTTCTTCCGGGCAATCTCGGTGGAACCCAAGGCGCCGGTAAACACCGGCAGGCTCATCCTGACCTTCCTGTCCCAGCCATAAGAGGTCTCGGTATTCACCAGAGGAAACCGCGCCGTATCCGGGTCAGCCTTCATCCCCTGAGGCAATCCCTCCGCGCCCTGGGCATAGCCCTGAATATTAAGGTGGGAATAGTCCACCGGATAATTTTTGTCCCCTCCGGCGGTAACGTCCCCAAAAGGACCCGGATAAATAAGTTCCCGGCCCCGGAAGGAGGCTTTAAAGATTTCACAGTTGCCCCGGCACCCGTCAACACACCGCGAACACAAACCGCTGCAAGGCGCCACGCTCGTTGAACGATTGACCGATCTGGTCGCATCGTTGCTATTAGGTCTTTGCAAATTCATAAGACACGCTCCATAAAAAAGTAGATAATTGAGTGAGCCTGTTCCAAAACTCGAATTACGTTTGCGAACTATGTTTGAGAACGCAGTTCGAGTTGGTTTTGGACCAACTTCGAGTAAAAACTTGCCGGCTAATTATATCATGGCTTTGAAAAGCGCAACCGGCAATAGCCATATCTTCGACGCCGAACCCGGAGTATGGCAAAGCCCCCGGACGTCAACGTCGTTGTCCGCGCTTTGCGGATTCCGCAAGACGCGGACAAAACAGCCGCCTCCGCCCTATGCGCCGGGCAAAGCGTTCATCTTCTGCTTGAGTTCCAGCAACATGACGTCTGCGGAAGAATCGGATTTTTCCAATTCCTTGAATTTTTTGTCAAGGTCCGAATCTGTAGACAGATCCGCCAGTTCCGCGTGGGCGTCGGCTTTGGCTTCCAGTTGATCGACCTTTGCGGCCATGCGGTCAAAGGCTTCAAACGCGCTGGCGTTGCCCGATACGCTTGAGATGGTGTTTTGGATTCTCTCCTGAGCTTCCGCGCGTTTCGCGCGGGCGACAAGGAGGTTTTTCTTGCGTTGCGCCTCATCAATTCTGTTTTGAAGATCCCTGAGCGTGGTTTTCAACTTTTCTACAGCGGCTTTTTGGGCTTCCCATTGTTTTTTATATTCGGCGTATGCGTTGTCGTATTCCTGTTTGCGAAGCAACGCTTCTTTCGCGAGGTCGTCTTTGCCCGCATTGACGGCAAGCATGGCTTTGCGCTCCCATTCCTGAGCCAGAGCAAACTGATTTTCCGTATCTCTTCCAAGTTTTTTTTCATCGGCGATGGCAAGCGCGACCGCTTTCTTGGATTCGATGAGTTGATTGTTCATATCAATGACAAGTTGATTTAACATCTTCTCCGGGTCTTCTGCTTTGCTGATGAGATCGTTCACGTTTGAGCTAATAACAGTTTTAAGTCTAGAAAAAATTCCCATATATCTCTCCTTCCTCTACTTTCTATAAACAGAAAGAATTTTATAGTGCTGCGACAGAGCCAGACTGAAAGCGTCAAGACTCGCCCTGAATTCCTGTAGATCCATTGTATCATATTCCAGGGTGTCGATCAAAATAACTTTTCCCTGATCCAGAGCATAGGCGCCATGAACCAGATCCGTCGCGTTGAGTCTCAATAACAGCGCAAAAAACTCCTCTTTGTTCTTTTCCGGCACATCCATTACCGCAGCTCTCATAACGACCAGAGGATCCGTCCTCATGATGGCAATCTCTTGCAGGTAGCTTTCCTCGTCCTCGACGAGCCATAAGTTCTTGTCAATTTCACGGTACGTTACCATAAGATTGATGAGGTACTGTTCAATTTTTTCATCAGCCATGATGCTTTCTCCTTTATTCGCAGTGGGTCTATTGCCTCGCCCAAAAGGGCGGGAATGTCACAAACGCTCTTTCGCCCGGTAACTCCGTTCCAGTTCTTCCATCACCTTGTTCATTTCAAGATCAAAATCGTCCAGCGAAGCGATGTCGGTGTTTTTAATCTCGCTCTTGAGACGGGAAAGACGCTCCCGTTCGGACAACGCGGTTATCTGTACGAGAGGCGCGCCGAGTTTTATGCACATGGCGGCTTTTTCGTAGAAACTCATAATGAGTTCCAAAAGCCGCGCCTGTTTGACCGGCGCGCAATACATATCAATTTCGTCAAACGAATTTTGCTGTAAAAAACCGTTCTTGATGATTTCCGCGACAACAAGAACGAGCCGCTGATCGTCAGGCAGGGCGTCCGGGCCGATGAGCCGGACGATCTCCGAGAGGCGCTGTTCTTTTTTAAGAAGGTCCAACGCTTTTTGCCTGACCACAGACCACGCGGGGTTCACCTGCTCCCACCACGGCTTGACTTCCTCGGCGTACTCGGAATAGCTGTCGAGCCAGCCTATGGCCGGGTAATGGCGGGCGTTCGCCAACTCGCGGTCGAGCGCCCAGAAGCAGCGGATGAAGCGTTTGGTGTGCTGGGTGACCGGCTCGGAGAAGTCGCCGCCCGGCGGAGACACGGCCCCGATAATGGAGACCGAACCTTCGCCGCCGCCGAGGGTTTCGACACGACCGGCTCTTTCATAGAATTCGGCGAGCCGGGTGGGAAGATACGCGGGAAAGCCTTCTTCGGCGGGCATTTCTTCCATGCGTCCGGAAAGCTCGCGGAGCGCTTCCGCCCAACGGGAAGTTGAGTCCGCCATGATCGCCACGTGGCAACCCATGTCACGGTAAAATTCAGCTATTGTAACGCCTGTATAAATCGAGACCTCGCGAGCCGCGACCGGCATATTGGACGTATTGGCGATCAAAATCGTACGCTCCATGAGGGAACGTCCGGTTCTGGGATCGACAAGGTGGGGAAATTCGGTGAGAACATCGGTCATTTCATTGCCGCGCTCGCCGCAACCAATGTAAATGATGATGTCCGCGTCGCACCACTTGGCGATGGCGTGTTGCGTCATGGTCTTGCCGGTGCCGAATCCGCCCGGAATCGCCGCGGCGCCGCCCTTCGACAGCGGAAAAAATATATCAATGACCCGCTCGCCCGTAACAAGCGGTTTGTCCGCGGCAAGACGCCGCGCGGAAGGGCGCGGCGTTCGCACCGGCCACCAGTGGGCGAGGAAAAACGGCTCTTCTTTGTCGCTTGACGCTATGACATCGTTGATGGTATACGCGCCCGCTTTTTTCAATTCAAGCAAGCGGCCGCCCTTGCAGGCAGGCGGAACCATGATCTTGCAAGTGATGCTTTCGGTTTCCTTCACCGAGCCGAGGAGAAGCCCCGGTTTTATTGCAACCGGCTCTTTTTTTTCGAGTTTTTCGGCGAGATCCTGATTGGGGACAAAATCCCATTGTTTATTGGGATCAATGCGCTCGCCCCGTACGCCTGGTTCCATGAACGCGCCGGATTGCTGGTACAGCAGTTCCAGGGGGCGCTGGATGCCGTCGTAAATGGCGCCTATAAGACCGGGGCCAAGACGCGCCGAAAGCGGACGCCCTGTGGATTCGGCGGCGGCTCCCACTTGCAGTCCCGTGCCGTCCTCATACACCTGAATAACGGCTTCATCTTTCTCAAGGCGTACGATTTCCCCGATTATCTTTTTAGGGCCAACATCAACCACGTCAAAAAGTCCGGCGCCGCCAAGTCCGGTCGCGTGGACTATGGGACCCGCTATGCGTTTCACTCGCCCGGCGCTCATGCAACGCTCCCCAGGCCCGCGTCTCCAAAAAGGGCCGCCGTCAATTCCGCTCGTTTGTCTTCAAGAAGAAGGGCTTTGGCGTCATCTATGGACGCGGTGACTTTTACTTTTTTGGTGTTTACAATAAGGGCGGGGAAGTATCCGGCGCTCAAAAACATGATGTCAGGCTTCACAATAGTCCAAAATTTTTTTTCTTTGCTTTTCTTCTTTGATTTCCTGAAAAAGGCGTTTTCCAGAATTTTTTCAGCTTCCTGTTCAGTGATCATACGCAACATCACTTCCGGCTCGTCTTCCTCGACAATGGGCGCCCCTTCCGCCTCAAGCGCGTCGAGCCGCTTGGAAAGCTCACGCTCCAAGAGGGCGAGCAATTGTTTTCTATCCAACGAAGAAAGGTAGTCATTCGCCGCTTTTTTCAAAAGCGCTTCAATTTTGACCGAACGGACGCGGCGTTTGTCTTGCACAAGCCTTCCCATAATATCGCCGCCATCTCTTTGGGTTTTTTCCGCGTATCTTTGCCGCAACTCGCCAAGAGCGGACTGTATTTTCCGCTCCCATGTCAAGGCGGCTTCTTTTATGGCGTCATCCGCGTTTTTAATGACGCGAAACGCCTTCTTCCGCGCGTCTTCAAGAATTTCCTGATCCAAAACTTCGGTTGATTGTAGTTCTTCCATGAATAGTACCTGGATAATGGTGGCGATTTACACCGGAAGTGTCAAGAGGGCAAACGAGCGTTTGGCGGGCGCCGGGCGCGTGTTGTAAAGCGCGGAGCCTCTCAAAACGCGGATGGTTTTGCAAAAGACGCGAGCCATACGCTTTGCGCGACGCTCCGCGTCATTCCTCTTCATACTTCGCTTTCAAAGCGAGGGCCACAAAAGGAGGCGCCATAGAGGAAACATCGCCGTGAAATGAGGCGAGTTCCTTGATTGAGGAAGAGCGGATTGTAAAATATTTTGGATCCGTTGGAATGATGATCGTCTCTATGTTCGGATCTATGGTTTTGTACATGAGAGAAAGCTCAAACTCGTAGGCAAAGTCTATGGAATTACGCGCGCCCCGCACCAGAAGGCGCGCGTTATGCTGTTTCATAAAATCGGCGACAAGCGAATCCCAGACGAAAATCGCCACATTGTGAAACGGGCGCACAAGCTCTTCCAGCATATGCACCCGCTCTTCCGTAGAAAAAAGGCTCTTCTTTCGCCTGTTTTCGGAGATGACTACAAGGAGTTCGTCAAAAATGCCCGCGGCCCGCTCAATAAGGTTGCTGTGTCCCAGTGTCGGCGGATCGAAGGAACCAGGCAAAACCGCCTTCATACGCTAGCGTTTCGGCGTGGACGCGACGCCGGGCAACGGTTTCAACTTGGCGAACCCCAGGTACTTAAACGGATGAATATCCAGCATATTGGGGTACCAACCGTCAATTTCATTGGTGTCGACAATGTTAAGCGCGGGCGTATGATATATGGGAAGCACGACGCCCTGGTCAAGGAGCAACTTTTCCGCCTGGGCAAGGGTGTTCATGCGGGGCGCTCCTTCCTCATCCATAGACTTCTGCAACAGATCCTCATAATCCTGATCGCTATACCCCGCTTCGTTGAGGTTGGAATCCTGCCTGAACAACAGAAGGAACGTATAGGGATCGGCGAAGTCCCCTATCCACGACATAGACGCCACCTGGTAATCGTGTTCTTTAAGGGAATCGGAGTAATTGTACGGCGAGACCGCTTTGATTTTCACCGGCACGCCTAATTTTTCAAGCCATGTCGTGGCCATAATTTCCGCAAGCCGTTGAGCCTCCGCATAGTCGCCGATTTTGACAACCAACTCCGGCAATCCGGCGCCTTTTGGGTAGCCGGCTTCGGCAAGGAGCCGCAGCGCCTCGTCTACATCCGTTTTTGCCATGCCTTCTATATCAGGGTAGCCTTGAAGCGGAAGAACAAGCGTCTTGGCGGGCAATATGTAATTCGCGCGGATTTCATCCCAGGGCAGCGCGAGGGCGAGCGCCCTGCGCACCCGGTAATCGTTCCACGGAGCGGAGTCAGACCTGATAAAGTAGTAGTGCGTGGCGAACATGGGGTTGAGCTGTATGCCGGCGCGATCCACAAGGGTGTCAAGGTTCATGTTTCCCGCGATCCAGCGGGCTTCGCCCGAATTCCACAGCGCGGTGGCCTCATCGTCGTCGTCAATAAATTTAATGATGATCTTCTTCAGATTGACGTTAAGGGCGTCCCAGTACAGGGAGTTTTTCTCAAACGTAACATGCCGCTCATCGGCTTCGGTAATGATGAAAGGCCCGTTGCCTATAAATTTTTGGGGATCAAACGCGCCGGAATCCAGCATGGCGCGGGTGTCTGGATGCGCGACGCCGAAGGAATGATGACAAAGCATGCTGGGCAGAAAAGCCGCGGGCGACGCAAGCGTTACGACCAACTTCCCTTCTTTCACCTGTATACCCACCTGGCCGGGATCCGCGAGCTTGCCGGCGCGGAAATCCTTCGCCCCTTCTATAATGTCGAAAAAGGACGAGTAGGGCGCGTCGGGAATTGCCAGCAGGGAAAGCCACGAGGAGCGGAAGTCTTCCGCCGTGACCGGATCGCCGTTTGAATACCGGGCGTTATCCCGAAAGGTGAACGTCCACTGTTTTTTATCAGCGGAAAGATCATATTTTGATATGACTCCCATGACAGGCCGCATATTCACCGGATTGTACGTGAAAAGCCCTTCGTAAATGCCCGTAAAAATTTGCGCCTCGCTTGCGTACCACGCCTTCCTGAAATCAAATTCCACGCCGGATCCCACCGATATGGTCATGGTAAGCGTGTCGGGAACATTGGAGGAAGAAGGCGGCGTCCTGTAGGCGTCGGGCGAGCCTTCGGCAGGCGATTCATCCTCAGCCGGAGAATCCGGCGGATTCTCCGCCGCGTCAGGAAGGGATTCCTGTTCCGGCGAGTCTGGAACTCGCCCGCCAAGCGCGTCCTGCGGAGAGCCTATGCCCGACGGATCGAAGTTCGGTTGAGCTTGCAGCGGCGCGTGGAGCGCCAACAACAACACCAGACATACAACCACACCGCGAGTCGCATGCAATTTTTCTACAGTTCTATGCATCATGATAATCCTTTCCCTCATCATTTGTTTGAAGCGGTGACGCCGAGTCTCTCGAATTGCGCCGCCTCTTCTTTTAGAGCGATATAATCACACCGTTTTTGATTCGCTCTGACGAACGTATCTTTTATGGTGGATAATTCGGGTTTAATACCTTTTACCCTGGAACGGTCGCTTTTGTCAACATTGGCTTTGAAGTACTCGTCCATAGCCGTAAGGGTCTTATGCAGGGTTTGCAGATAGCGGATGTTTTTTTCAAGGAAAGAGAGAAGCTGATTTTCCTGCGCCGCTTCAAGTTTCGCGAGGTCCGCGACAATTTGGCCCAGGCTTTTAGTCCGTTTGTCAATATCGGCGCGCAATGCGTTGAAATTCACCCGCTTCACAGACGTATTGCCCGCGCGATCCACGTATTGCAGATCGTACAAGACAGGCTCTTCCTCCCTACGAAACAATTTTCTGATAAAATTCTCGAATTTCTGCCTGAAAGTAGTCTTTTTATGCGCGAGCAGCTCTCGGTTCTCGTTAAGCTTAAACGACACGTCGGCCAGTACGCCTGAAACCGAGCCAACCATCCGGACGCCTTCTATTAAATATTGTTTGAACGACACAGGATCAGGTTTGTCTTCTTTCTTTTTGGCGACCGTGAGAGATTTGAGAACCGCCTTCCGCATTTCTTCGCCATTGCTTGAGTAGTCTTCCTTGATAATTTCTTCGATAAGCTCGGGATAATAAGAAGTGCCGGGCATCGCGGAGGGAAATTTCTTCTTTATTTGAGCCGGCGTCGGCGTCTCGCCTTCCGGCAAAGCGGCGGTCAGCGCGACACGCACTCTCAGCTTGTATGTTTCCCTGTTAAAATTGGCGAACAGTTTCAAAGTAGCTATCACACTGCCGGTAATTCTCGCCAGGTTGCCCAATGATTCGTTGATAAGGCTTAACGTCAATGGATCAAGGTACATTCTCGACTGATTGACGAACTCCACAGCGTAATAGGTGTTTATGGAAGAGGAATTCGATGAAAAATGAGTCCAGTCGATGAACTTCACCAAACTCAGGATGCGTTTAATGCGATCCATCGTAAAAAATTCGACGGTATACTCATAAAAGTTGACCAAAAAATCCAGTTGGTTGTCAAAATCCGCAAACCGTACGCCCAACCTGTCCATTTTCTCGCCCTCAGGAAAATTGCTGGTGTCAGGCGCCTGAATCTCCCTCACCTTCGCTTCCTGCTTGTAGGGATCTTCATTGATAAGCCCCTTTTTAAGGAAGGCGTTGTACAACACCGAATAAGAAGTTTGAAAAACGCGCAAATCTTCCTTGAGTTTCGGTATTTCAGATTGTTCAAGCCATTGATGCCTATCCTTGATGGCATCCGTCAAACTTTCGATATAATCGGTCAATTCGCTCATTGTTTTAGTATAATACAAGCTTTTGAATAAAGCAATATACACGTCACCTTCTTTTATAAGGTATGAGCCATTTTTCTCTTCATTTTGCATGCGCCGGGGCCGCGTTTTTCTGTTTGTCCGCTCTGCTTGCGGCGTGCGGCGTTGGGTACGACGCGCCCTGCCGCGTCGCGCTGCCCGCCGTCCCGGAGGCGTGGCTCGCCGTGTTGGGGGACGACAACCGCTGGCGTGTCGAATGGATAAATTCCAGCGGAGCCAGGGAAAGCCGCGATGTGGACGGGCGCGAGGCGGCTCGGCCCGGCGCCGGGCTTGAGATACATATCCTGCAGGAATGGGCGACTCCGGTCATCGCCTACCCCTACTGGAGCGGCAGGGACATTGCGCCTGGCGTCATGCGTCCCGCAGGCGCGATATTCCCGTCTGACGCGGACATTTCCTCCGGCGCGATTTCCCTGTCATGGACAGGCGGCGTGGAGGCGGTTTTGTATTTGGAGCTTGCAAAGCGCGCCGCGGGCGATTCAAGGCGCCGGCCGCAGTATTTTGACTGGCGGCGGTTTAGAGAGTTGCTCGAAAGCGCGGCCATCCCCGAAGAGATCCGGGCGGACCCGTGGCTCGCGGACTGGAAAGCGATAGCGGAGAAAACCGTCTCCTCTGGCTTTGATCGGCGCCGGATTGCCGCGATAAAACGGCGGGAAATCGCCGCGCCGGTTCCGCCATGCGAAATGTGGATAGGAACATCGCCGTTCGCGCCCCCCATCGCCGCGCCTGCGGAAACGGAAAAAGCGCTCGCTCTCCTTGCAAGCGACGCCATTGACACGTATATCTCAAAAGAGGGCGTGCTGCGGGTTTCTTCAAGCGCGTGGATATGGATGCCGTGGCGCTAAAACAACGCGCGATGCCGGCGGCCTGTCGCGCTTGTAGAGTATTGCGCCATCTCGCTCCACAAAACCACGATTGTTGGGCGCCCCTGGAGGTGGCGGCGGATTTTTCGAAGAAAAAAGCGTTGAATATCAGAAGGTGGCGGAAGTTGAATAATAGGTGGAAAAAACAATGAAAGCGTGTTGACACGCTTTCGTATAGCGTGTATAGTGTTTCACATGAGCTATATTCACGACGGCGGCCAACGCGGCGCGCCGGACAGCTTCAAGACAGCCCGCGAATTTCTTCTCGCGAATGAAGGCGCGGGCGTGCCGCGCTCGTTTGGGGGGGGGGGGGGGGGGGGGGGGGGGGGGGGGGGGGGGGGGGGGGGGGGGGGGAGTGTGGCCGTGGGGAGTGGGGGG
>JAIRTS010000180.1 GCA_031254795.1 Treponema sp. | reverse complement strand
CATTACTCCGACAATGAGGCAAGATAATCCGATAATTTCTTGCCGAATCCATCCTGAGCGTGGCCGATTTTTGTCACCGCGCTTCTGACACACCAATTTTCAGCCTCGACAAGCGTTGTGTGTCCTTCACGCAGGGGAGGATTAAATCCATAGGCTATCAACCTGTTTCCAGTCTGATTGTCTCTTAAAGAGGCGTTTAAAGAAAGACGGGAGAATTTATTGATGTTGTTTGGATAGGAAACTTCCTCAAGAGCGACATCAACAGTGAGGACATACCGGGATCGAGGCGCCCCGCCTTGGAAGCCGCTCTTTGTTATCGCGCTTGAAAAAGCCGCCTCAATATCTCCCGCCCTGATCACGTTTACATTTGGCGTGGCGGGTCTAACGATCACGCCTATGGGGATTTTGGGAATAACGGCTGTTCTGGCTTCATTCCGGTACTCAAAGCCCGTTTTCAAACTGCCGCGAATATTGCTCTTGTCTCCGGCGACGCTCAACACACTTGCGTACGCTTGGTTTTTATCCGCCAGCACCGCGGCTTGCTGGTACCGCAAATAGCCGTCAAAGCTCTCTTTCTCCGGGATGGTCATATTCAACAGGTTGTTTATGGCGTTCACATTCGCGTTGATAAGCTCTGTATATATCCTGATGGTTTCCGCTTTGTTCATGGTCGCCAATGAGTAATGGGTGTTTTTGCCGTCATACCAACGGGCGGCGATTATCGCGCCTTCAAGCGCGTCCAACTGCGAAGATATCCGTATGGCCTCTTCCATCCTGACGCCGCTCTCTGTTTGCACGGAATTTCCCCTCCGCGCTTCCGAATACGAACTCGCCAACGTCGTCTCGGATTGTATTGACTGCCTGAAATAGGCGACAAGCTCGGAAAGCGCCCTTTGATCGGCCTGATCCGGACTCTCGCCAAAACCTGGTCTGGTGATGTACGCGACATACGCCGGATCCGTCGAATCGATCCACATGGGTTTCCCGCTGGCTGTAGCAGGCGCCGCCTGTGGCGGCGACACGTTCTGCCCGCCAGAAACAGTTCCGCTTGGGGCAGGCTGCCCGCCGTTATTCATGGCGTTTAAGGCGGCTTGAGCCGCCGCTTCCGCCTCGGCGCCGCTGTTTCCCCTCAACGAAGTGGTCGAGCCAGTTCCGTTGCTTGTCGGAACACCGGCGCACGCCGTCAAAAGAGTGATAATACCGAACTTCAGAACAAGGGATGCTATCGTACGCATACCGCCTCCTTTAGATTAAGCTCATTTTCGTTAACACTAACATGTTCAAAAAGAAAAGATTCTATCAATCTTCCCCGTCCATCATAATAATTCACCGAAAAAGAATATATTCCAGGATCAAGGGTAATTCCCGTTACGTACGCCCTGGCTGGAAAGTAGCGGGAAATTCGCAAATCCGCCTGTTCGCTCGCTTCGGCGAAAATTTGAGCGCCCAAACCGAACACCCCGAGCAAAAGGCTGGCGGTGGCGTCATCGGCTTCCTCTGCGGCTGTAGACATCGCGCTTGCGGTTACGCCCTTAATGGTTGCGCGTACCACAGACTTTGTGTAAATGAGGGATGCCTTCGCCTTAAACGTCTCGCTCGCAATGGCTTCGATGTTTTCCAGCAGTTCAAGGGGATGCCTGTCCCCGTTCTCAAAAACAACTTCTATTCTGTGGACTGCCGAAGGACGTGAAACCAGAACGGGCGTCGCTATTTTAATCCACCCGAAGGAAGGAAGTGGAATCCGCACTACATGCTCTTCTTTTACTGGCGAAAGCCCGGAAAACCCTACGATATTGAGGCGGGCTTTGCCTTTTGGTATCTCAAGCTCATCCTCAATAGTTGAAGGAACCGGAAAATTATACAATGCGGGCGCGTCGGTAAAAGCCTTCCGTAAATTCCGCCAGTCAACCTCCGCATTGGGATCGCCTGTTCCTCGGTAAAAAAGCATGCTCAAATAACAGCCGAGCGCGGAATTGGAAAATGTAGTCGCGACTTTGGAATCCGTGACCGGCGCGCCGCTTCTTCGGGCTTCCTCCTGCATTTTTGCGATCAAACCGGCGTATTTCGCGGCAAGTCCATCAAGTTTCAGACTCATGCCCCTGATTTCAACCAACGCGCTTTCCAGTTCGCCTTTGTGATAATAGTTTAAGGCGTTGAACGTCTTGATATAAATGTCTTCGTAATCTTCGCCCGGGTATTCCTGCGCCATATCATTGACTATATAAGAGCCTATTTCCATAGTGACGCTCTTGGTAAACGCCGCTTGAATGCCCTGCTCGGCGGACTGCAACAGCCCTATGGACTCGTCGTATTCTCCAGCGTAGTGGGAGAGCATGCCCTTGTCCAGATAGTACAAGACCTTGTCTTGCGATTGGTACAGGCTGGATTTGTTGCTTTCTAAAACGCCAATGCTTCCCTTAAAATCTCCCGCATGTACAGGCTTGTCAACATACGCATACGGACGCGATGCGCACGCCGCGCATAACAACAATATGGAAAAACTTAAAAGTGATTTTTTGAAAGGCGCCTTCATTGTCGTCAGCTAGAATTTTACCTTCGGTTGCTGGATAACTTTCTTGATCTCGCTGTTTTCATCTGTCCAGTATATCACGCCCGTTTCGATGTGGGTTAGCTCCGCGTTCACAATATAAGTTCTTGTCGAAGCGCGTCCAGCGCGATCAACTATGGTTTTAACCGAGCCGGTGAGCATAAAATCCGCAGCAGTTTCATTGCCGACGCTTGCCGCAGTCTCATAGCTGGCGGCGCTGAGCTGGTCCTGTTTTTCCGCGCGCAACTCGTTCTGAGTCGCGCTGTCCGCCACGAATTCCGCCTTGCCGCTGTTGGTTATAACCACCTTCATCGTATTGGGAATAATGGCTGGATCAAGGTGTTCATCGGTGTTGTTTTTAAAGGAGCCTATCTTAATTCGGGGAAGCCGCTCCTTTTCTCCGGCAAATTGGGCGATCCGTGAGGAATTCAAACACGAATCGATCAAACTCGTGCATACGATCCGAACGTCGGTGTTGTTCCAATACCCGCTTAAATCGGTAAGAGAATCGGAAGAAACTCTGTTTACACTGGGCGCGCTTCCGCAAGACAACATAAAGAAAAGTGGCGCGGCGCTCACGGCAAATAAAATAATTCTTTTCATATTTACAGTCCTTTCACAACTTGCGCTATCGCTAAAGTATACACTCCCCCGCTCGCAGGATCAACCCACACTTGAAGGATGTAGAAACCGTTTATTACGGCGCTTGCGGTTATGGTGTTTTCTCGAATATCATCATAATTATAACCTTCCCCCTGAATCTGCAGGCTTTTTGCCTCTATACTGTTGGAACCCTTGCCCACAAGATGGGCAATGGCGGCCTCATACGAGGCCACATAGGTGGCGTTGGGGTACATTTGCGGGCCAGCGTAGCCGACTCCCGCAGGAAAACCAGCGACGCTTGAAGGCGGGTTGACCACCCAATCGGGTTTTTCCGCCTCGCCGCTTGAAGAAGGGTAGACGACATGAAAAGGATCGGGAAGTTTATATCTGACGCGAACAAACGCGCCTCTTTCATTTATAATAATGTCCCTATCGGAGTCGTAATGCAATTGCTCAATATACCCCAGATAGTCTTCGTTATAATCAATTTTTGTAACGTTTGCCACACTATAGTTCAAGAATGAAGAGCCAATCTTTTCGTAATAAACGACCGCCCCCGTTAATCCGGTATAAAGCGACACTTTTCTCGCCGCGTCTTCAAGAGCTTTCTGAATGGATCCGCTGTCGTACATTTGAATGCCGCCGACACCCACAATGATCAAATCCCCAGCGGACGTAGAGGTGTTCCAAAACACCATTTCGGAGCCATTAGAGCGCTTTTGGGGCGTAGCTCCAAGAGAATGCCCCTGTGCGGGTTGCTGTCGCGCGGAAGGAACCCCCGCGCAGGAAAAAAACACCACCCAAGAAGTTGCAAATGTGAATGTTACAACGATTTTAATATGCTGTTTGCTCATTTTTTTAGAGCGATCCCGCTAAGGGGATCGCTGTTGATTGACAATTAATAAGACGCCTTTGGTTCGCCAGGAGCCAACGCGGGATCATTTTTCTCCAGTTGAGCGTTCATAGCGGCAAGCGCATTCATAGCCTTGAATTCAGCGTACTGGCTGGCTTCGTTTTCAAAAACCGAGGCGACAGCTTGAGCGGCGTCGGCCTTGCTGATTTTAACATAAATCCAGAGCGTTCCGTCATCGGTGAATTCCGCTGGCCCGTCCTGCAAGCCGCTCAAGGTTGTGTTTGTCAAGGATTGGCTGATGCTCTCATAGAATTTAAGATCCACTACATCTTGCCCGGTTCCCGCCTGCCTCGTATAATCGGTTACCATAGATTTAACTTGAGAGCTTAATTTGTTCGCAAGATCAACCTTGGCGCGTTCTTTCGCCTGCCTCAAGGCTAATGACTGATCCTGAGATGTCGAAGCGCCAACTCCGTACACTACCCCTTCCGCGCTTGGAGGATTAAGCACGAAACTCGGCAACTTTTTCGCGGCCTCCTTTGGCGAAGAGGGGGACGGTGTTGAGCCGCAACCTGCCAAGGTGAGAGAAAGTGCAATAACACCAGTTAAAAGCACATAGACGCATTTTTTCATAAGAAACTCCTCTTATAAAGATAAATTTTTAAAGCCCTCTCATACGAGAGCGCCTATATACACCTAACTAATATACCTCAATTTTATAAAAAAATCTCTTCGCTTCTGTAAATTTTTCTCTAAAAGAGAGGGCAAGCCCATTCATTGCTGCTCCACGCGGGTTTGAAACGGAATATCTTCGCCTGTCATCCGCGAATCCAGAAGGTTCATCGCCCGTGTCGCGTCGAATTCCGGAAATAACTCCTCTTCTTCATCAAAAATGCCGGACAGAAAGGCGCGGGCATCCTCTTTTTTATATTCAACGCGGTACCACCACTCGCCATTCGGGGCTTTCCACCTCAGAACCGCCACCACTTCGTCGAGTGGCGCCTGCGTTATCTTGTCATTTATGCTCTCCACCGCTTCCCGGGGAATTTCGGTGTATTCCTTAAATATATCGCTCATATAGGCTTTCAACATTCGCCCCACAGATTCTTTTCCCTTCTTTTCAGCCGTCCTCATTGCAACGCTTTGCTTTTCGTCAACCGCGCTCCCAATGCCCCAGATCATGCTCACTGGCGGAAGCTCTCCTGCCCATTTCGGCGTGTTGGCGCCCTCCTGTGAAGAAGCGGCTGCATCTGCCGAAGGCTGTGTCTTGCACGCGAAAAAAGAGAGAAGCGACGCAACCATTATAAAAAACAAACAGGCTTTTTTCATTAATATATAAGTATACACCATTCCTTTCATTTTTTAAAGACCTTCATCTTGAATTTTT
>JAIRTS010000201.1 GCA_031254795.1 Treponema sp. | reverse complement strand
AGGGAAACCGCAAGAGTCGGCGGCCGAATTTTTCTTGACATCATCATGTATAGATGCGAAAATGGTTGCAAATGGATGTCGCCTTCCTCTAAAAAGAACCGGAAGGGGATCTGCGGGAGCATGGCAAGGCGGATGTGACGCTTTCGGCGTATATGTATCGCGCCTTGTGGACTATCGCTCGTGTTCTTTGGTTCGGAAGAGGGTGAACACGCTCTGGCATATAAGGAGATTCTTTATGAAACGAGATGTTGATGTATTGGTGATCGGCGGCTGTACGGCGGGGTTGTACTTTGCCGGACTTATGGCGAGGCGAGGGTTCCGAACCCTGGTTTGCGATTGTTCCACACAGGAAAATCTGGGGCGGAGCTACGATGTCATTCACATTGGACGCGAATATTTTAGCCGCTTTGGACTTCCTGAACCGGGTCCCGGCGATTCGGACTATGTGGCGACCTTCCGGCGGAGCATATTCCATTCCGCGCTGGACAAGTGGCCCAAAAATAACCGTGTCGAAGTGCTGGTGTTGCGCCGCGTGGGGTTTATCCGGCGGCTGGCGGACTGGGCCAGGGAACAGGGGGCAGAGACGCTCTATGGAACCGCCTTCACAGAGCCTCTGTTTGAAAACGGGCGGCTTTCGGGAGCGCTCTTTCGCGGCGAGGCGGGGGACATTCAGATAAACGCCCGGCTTACGGCGGACGCCTCCGGGATTTCCGCGGTGTTGCGAACCCGCCTCCCCGGTGGGGACGGCGTGGAGAATTTCGTCACCGGCGACCGGGATCGGTTCTATGTAACACTGCGTTATGTGCGGCTGAAGCATCCTGAAAAGGATCGGGTGGAAGTGACCACCACATGGCCGTACTACAAGACATGGATCGCTCCCCGCGAGGAAAGCGACGGCGCGATTTTTGGCGTGGGCGCCAATCTCTCATTTGACTACGCGGATCGCTGTTTCAACCGTTTTGCCGGTAAGGTGAGGCTGCCGGA
Organism: Treponema sp.; assembly: GCA_031254795.1. Lineage (GTDB taxonomy): Bacteria > Spirochaetota > Spirochaetia > Treponematales > Breznakiellaceae > JAIRKH01. The sequence continues at coordinate 11,104 of JAIRTS010000201.1, read as the reverse complement.
ATACGAATTGGATCGCATAGAACAGAGCAGCACTCCCTACCGCCGTCCGCCCTATAGTTTCGTCTCCGAAGGTTTTGTCGTTTTGGGAGACGCGGCCTGCCTGACAAACCCGTGGAGCGGAGAGGGGGTTCCCTACGCGTGGCTCCTCTGTTCCATCGCGGCGGAAGAATTCGGCAAGGCGATGCAAGACGGCGCCTATCCCGTACAAGATGCGGTGTGGGGCGTGAATGTCCGGTACGCCCGCGCCCAAGGCGCGCTCTTCGCCCAAAATCTCGCCATGCTTTCAGGCGCGGTTTCCTGTACGCCCGAAGAAAATGACTACGAGTTTGAGAAGGGCATCATCTTTGAAGATGACGCTGAGAAAGGGAAGGGGAACCTTGTCTTGAAGCTGCTTAAAGGATTTTTGTCCGGAAGGTTGTCATGGAAGAGCCTTTCCTGTCTGGCGGCGGCGGCGGGGAATGGCGCCAAAATATATAAACACTACATGGCGTACCCTGAAAGCCCCCGGGGACTGGCGGACTGGGCGCGGAAGGCGGACGCGCTCTGGGCTAAGACCAGAAGCATGGCCGACATCGCGGAGGCGGATCTCGCCGGCATGGAGGCGGCTGAAGCGGCGTCCGGCTAGCGCGCGCTTGCAATGCGCCTCGACGGTTTTCCGCGCTGTTACATTACATCCAGAAACGGTATGCCGACGAGGTTCAGCGCGTCTTTCAGCACGAAGAGCGCCGCTTCGCTCAACGCGAGTCGCGCCGAGGCGAGTTCCGGGTTTTCCGCGTTTAAGATGGGGCAGTCGTGGTAGAATCTGCTGAACGCCTTTGAGAGGGAGTACAAGTACGCCGCCATGAGAGAACTGTCCATTTTTTCCGCGGCGGCGGCTATCGCGCTGTTATAGTCAAGAAGGGTCTTGACGACCTCCCATTCGGCGTCTCCCGAAAGCAGTTCCGCTCTTGCCGCCGGACGCGCTGACGCGCCGTCTTTGAGCGTGGCTTTGCGCGACATCGACGAGATGCGCGCTCCCATGTATTGGAGGTAGGGTCCCGTGTTGCCGTTAAAAGAGAGGGATTCCTTCGGGTTAAAGAGCATGTCTTTCGCGGCGCTCACCTGCAAGAGGTAGTAGTGCAACGCGCCGAGGGCTACTTTTTCGGCGATTTCGTCGGGATCGCCGACCGCTTCTTCCCGTTCCTTCCCTTTTATTTCCTGAAGCGCCATTTCTTTCAGGCTGTCCAGGAGATCGTCCGCGTCAACAACCGTGCCTTCGCGGCTTTTCATCTTGCCTTCGGGCAAATTCACCATGCCATAGCTCAAGTGGCACAGATTTTTCGCCCATTCGTAGCCCAGTTTACGCAAAATGCTGAAAAGCGTCTTGAAATGGTGCTGTTGCTCCGATCCAACCACATAGACAAGGCGGTCGAAAACCCAGTCTTCATGCCTGAAAATCGCGGTGCCAATATCTTGGGTGATGTAAATGGATGTGCCGTCCTTGCGCAACAACGCCTTTTCGCCGAGCCCTTCCGCAGAGAGGTCTATCATGACAGCCCCGTCGTCAGCCTTGTAGAAAACGCCTTTCTCCAGCCCTTTTGCGATTTCGCCTTTGCCGAGCACATAGGTCTTGCTCTCGAAGTAGTAGGCGTCAAAGGAAACGCCGGTGCGTTTGTAGGTTTCCTTCATGCCCTTGATAGCCCATTCGTTCATTTTTTCCCACAGAGCCGTCACTTCCTCATCGCCGGCCTCCCATTTACGCAGCATGTCCTGAGCCTTTTCCTCAGCGCCGGGTTCTTCCTTGCTCATCTGGTTGAATCGTACGTACCACTTTCCCACAAAGTGATCGCTTTTGACGCCTTCGCTTTCCGGGCTTGCGCCGCCACCGTATGTTTGATACGCCAGCATGGACTTGCAGATATGTACGCCCCGGTCGTTGAAGATGCACACTTTGCGGACTTTGGCGCCGCACGCCGCAAAAATGCGGGACATGCTTTCGCCCAATATGTCGTTGCGCAGGTGTCCCAAATGCAGGGGTTTGTTGGTGTTGGGGCTGGAAAACTCCACCATTATCCGCGCGCCTTTAAGCGCGCCGGGGCTGCCCAAGCCTCCGTTTTTCCCCAGGGCAGCCTCCTTGAGCAACTCGCGAGCGGTCTCGGCGCGATCAAGAAAGACGTTCACATAAGGGCCCTTGACCGTGACGGCGGCGCCTGAGCCGGCGCCGGACGCGAGCTTCTCACGTACAGCCTGCGCTATCTGGGGCGGCGCCTTGCGCAGAAGTTTTGCGTACGTGAACATGGGAAAACCGAGATCGCCCATGTCGGATTGGGGCGGAATTTCCGCGACCACGCCGGACGCGGCGACCGTTTCAGGCAGACCGTTTTCCGCGAGCAGCGCGTTGATTGCGTCCGCAATTTTTTGTTTCCATATTTCTTTATAATGCGTGAACATGACAACTCCTTCCTATCACCGCCATCATTTTGGTAAAATTGTTCCCTTCACGGCGGAAAGAACCGAGCCGTTCATCGGTGAATGTACAGTTCTCGCAATACGCGATGTTCCGTACGCCGGCGTTCGCCAAAAGCGCCGCGTTCGCCGCCTTCAAGTCAAGGCAATCGCCCTTTACCACGTTGCCGAGCGGGTATTCGGCGGATGGGCTATGCGCCTCGCGTCCGAACTGCGCGTCAAAAACACGCCGCCGCTCCTCGTCAACACGGTAGCAATCCCCGCATATACAGGGACCCAATACCGCGCTCACCGTTTCAGGATGCGCCTCCGCGTTCATGCTCTTAAGCGCGTTCAACACAATGCCGGTTCCCTTCCATCCCGAATGCACAACGCTGAAGGCGCCGGTCTCCACATTGAGCATATACACCGGAAGGCAATCAGCCACGGTAACCGAAAGCCACACGTTGTCCGCGGCGCCGGACGCGCCGCTTGCGTAGCTTGCAAGTCCGTCCGCGTCGCACAGGATTCCGCCGGAATGGCCGCCGTCAGCGACGCGGCCGTCAACCACGGCGACATTTTGAGAATGGGTCTGGGAGCAGGCGAAGGTTTTCGCGGGGTCAACGCCGGCTTTTTGTAAAAAGGCGTTCCTGCGTCCGGTTTCCCGTACGTCCATATTGCCCGCGTTGCGGGCGGAAAGCGTGCATGAAATGCCGCGTGAAAGGCCGCAAGAAAGGCCGGAGACCGGCTTGCCATCAAAGAAGAACGGAAAAAAAAACGCGTCATCATGCATATCAGAAAGAAAGAATGAATGCAAAACGGCGGTCTTTTTTTTCATGATCCCAAGTTCAGCGCTTCGATATTGTCCAGAATGTGTAAAACTTGCCGCAAATTTTGTATGACGTCATTGATGCTGTTAAAAAAGGCGAGGCCTTTTGGCGTAAAAGCAGGAGGCGTCACAGATGTGGTGGTTCCAGACGCATTCAAAAGCGGTGTTTGCAACGGTTTTCCGATGAATTTATATATATTGGAGAGCATCTCGTTTCTGCCGTCCATGTCTTTTTTGGCAATGCCTTGCAAGACAATGAGCATATTTGCAAGCGCTTTTTTTGTGCCGTTTATGATTTCACCTGCGCTTTCATTCGCCACCTCAACCGCCACTTGTACTTTGCGCCGCCTGTTAGTAAGCGACATATCCGCCATAGCAAGGGCATACTGTTTTCCAATTTCCCCGCCTGGCGAAATTTCCTCATCGAACCGTTTGATATCATCATCAAGTTTCATAAGGTCATTGTAACTTTCCGTAAACAACGTCCTGTTTTCCCGCTTGGGAAACTCCCCCTCAAGCAGGATGGGACGAAGCGTCTTGTTTATATCGGTTATAAAAACAATCATATGGAAGGTCAGAAGAAATGCAAGAGCGAAGCCGCTCTGTACCGGAATCCCGTCCGGATTGGTTTCCGACCTCGCATGCTCCAAGGTTTTGAGCGGCGCTCCTTTCAGGAAGGAACGGAAAGAGTCAAGCAATTCCCGCTGACGCTTTGTCCTCGTATAATCATCAAACAACTCTTCTATGCGCTGTTTCCAATAGTCGCGGTACACTGTAATCCAGTCTTCTCCGCCGCTAATCGTGGATGGGCTGAAAGCCGTATTCCGGTTCGCCACTCTGAGTATCAGGGTCAAAAGAACGGTTTGGTTGAATTCACGAATGGCAGCCAGAGAATTTTCCGCTGAGGACAGGAGGTTTTTGCTTTCATTTTGTATGTCAATATCTTCTTTTCCTCCCTGTTCCTGTAGAATAAAGACAAATAATGATTCAAGCAGGGATAACGATGGAGGCGTTTTAAGGGAGTACAGGATGTTGTTCAGCGTCGCGAGTTGATCTCTCACCACGCTTATGGAACAGGTCATGCCGCCCGCCGCCGAATCATTTGCAAAGGCGTAGAGAATCCGATCAAACAGGAAGAAAGACAATTCTTTAAGGCAACTCAACACGCGGGCATGTTGGTACATTGCGTTTCGCTCATCCTCATTGATAGCCGTAAAAGCGTCTTCCATTAAACCCATAGCTATCTGCTTGAGATCCGATTCGTTTTTTTCAGGATGCTTGGAGGAAAGCTGTGAAGGCGTTATCTCTTCTTCCAGCCTTTTATGCGCGTCGCTCATCTCCAAAGAACCAAGAAACGCATAAAAGGCGCCTCTATCCTTGTTAAGTCCTATGTCAAGGGCGTCTTTGAAAAATCGCACGTTGACTTTGAGATCCGTAAGCGCTTTGTGGAAAAGCGGAAGCAACAGGAGGTTCCGGTAATTGAAATAGCCTGGATATTTGACTTCTATCTCCTGCCCTATTTTTGAAATAAGCCTGTCTTCGTACACTTTTATCGCTGACTTGTTTTTAAAGAAGCTCATTATCAACAGAAAAAGATGCTCATACCATGGCAACATTTGATATTGCGCTTCTATTGTTTTAACCGAAGATTCAACTTTATCATCATCATCGCCATAGAGAGGTTCGTGGGAGAGCGTTGATTGACCCGCCAGCTTTTTAAGAAGCTCGTTCCGCTCTTCTATAGATAAATTGGAAGCCAGTTTGTTAAATTGCTTATTTCCACCCATAATTTTACTATAAACGTTCATTTTATTATAGTCAAGAGAGTATCGCATGTTTTTCATGTGGGAAGGACGTTTTCTAAAGGCGCGGGCGGGTTTTAAACGGTTTCACCGCCCGCTCTTACCGGCTTTACTCGGGACAAATCCATGCGAAGGGACGAGCGTCAGCGCAAAAAATTTTTTATGAGCCGCATCGTGACGGAGCGCTAAACTTGACCCACAGAATTTTTTCACCTTTGCGCTATACTTTCCAAAAAGTCGAAAACTCCGGAATGGGAATATGGCGCAAAGGAACGGCTGCGGGGCTGAATTTTCATGGAGAAGTCTCGGGAGCGAGCGGAAGGAACCGGAGAAGGCGTCCGCGATAAATTGACTTAGGATGGCCGGCTGGTCGAAGCGGCATCCCGGCGTGAGGCATTAGACCTCGTCGCAGATAAAAAACATAGCCCCTAGGAGAATCGAACTCCTCTTTTAAGATTGAGAATCTCATGTCCTAACCGATAGACGAAGGGGCCGTTTAAACATTGCTGAAGGCGATTTTGAAATTAGAAAACCAGCACACGAACGCCGCGCCGCATGAATTACAGGTTTCACGTTCCCCAGGGAGGATTTGAACCCCCACAAGCAGATCCAGAGTCTGCGGTGCTGCCATTACACAACCGGGGAATGGGCAAGATCAAAACACCATGATCCTGCTATGCCAAACTACAAGAGAGCATAGCGCATAGAAAAAAAAATGTCAAGCGGGTGGAGAAAAAATCGCGCGGTTCAGCAGGAAAATTCCAATGGCGTTCTTGCCTGTCTCGCAAAATTGTATTATACTGAGAGTTAGTTTCAAAGCTCGAACTGTGTTTGCGAACGCGGTTCGCGAACACAGTTCGGGTTGGTTTTGGAGCAATCTCATTTTTATAATAGAAACTCCGCTGTCGCGGGCATTAAACCTAAACGGAAGAGATATATGCTGTCACGTGAAAATTTTGTGTTTACCATTGGCTATGACGGGCCGGCCGCTGTCGTTGACAAGCAGGCGCTCCAGAAATATGGCGCGCTTTCGACGCGGGAACTCGCGGAAAAAGGGCTGTTTCGCGCCGCGTATTCATCGGCTCTTTATTCAAAAGATCCCGGGGAGATGACTGTCGTCGTGGATGTCTACAATAGAACGGCTGGCGCCTCCTATACGGTCTCATCACAGCTCGACAGGCTCTTCGGAGTTTTTCCGGTTGAGGTGAGTCGCTCAATAGTACTGTAAAAGCGATTGTGAAGGCTTTCCCAAAACACGCCATAAGAGGCGGCTCCCCATGAGATAATGGCGGATTGCGGGCGAACACCGCTGGCGAGCCATTGTGAAAAGGATATCTTTGTCGTGTTTTTTGCTTTTTGCATAAAATTCTCCCAAATCCAATTTCAAATCGTTATTTTTGAGAACGGTAGACTTGATATTTTTTTCTATTGATGGTATGATGGCATCATGGTAATTGCCATTGACGGACCTGCCGGTGCCGGAAAGAGTACGATAGCGCAGCTTCTTGCGGACCGGATGGGGTTCACCTACATCAATTCGGGGAATCTGTACCGGGCTATTACGCTGGGATGTTTGCGGAATGGCGTTCGCATAGCTGAAGACAACGCCGAATCGTGCGTCGCCTACGCTCGAAGCGTGGCTATCGAATACCGCAAAGGACAGGCGCACCTTAATGGAGAAAATGTCGACGCCCTTCTCCACACGGACGAGATCGACAGGATGTGCGCTCCGTTGTCTGGCATAATTCCCATTCGTCATGTAGTCAATGACATAATCAGGAAAATAGCCGGGAACCTTGACATTATTGTCGAGGGCAGGGATATGACCACCGTTGTTTTCCCAAACGCCGAACACCGGTTTTATCTTGACGCTTCGGTTGAAGTGCGGGCGAAACGGCGTTTTAAACAGGGCGTTTCCGGACTCTCTCTTGAAGATATCAAAAAAGCGATAGCGGAACGGGACGAAATTGATAAAAATAAGCGGGAAGGCAGTCTAAAGCTCGCTGATGGAGTGAAGGTTTTCGACACTTCGCTCTTGACCATTGAGCAAACTTATGCAATATTAATAGAAAATATCAATATAACAAGGATCAAACATGGATAAGGTGGAAGTGGGAACGGAATTCGGTCCGTCGGACACAGGGCCGGTGGATGGTGGCAGAAAGAGTGACGCCAACATCCAGACGCAGTTACAGGAGGAGTATCTTAAGTCCCTCGATTCAGCGGAGGAAGGGCAACTCGTAGAGGGTTCGGTCGTTCAAGTCAGAGAAGATCAGGTTTTTGTCGATGTGAACCTCAAATCCGAGGGGAAGATACCGAGATCGGAATTTTCCGAAGTTCCCAATGTTGGGGATAAGGTGTGGGTTGTTCTCGTGATGAAAGAGAATAAGTACGGGGAAGTGATTGTTTCCAAACAAAAGGCCGATGTCAAGCTGTTTTGGAAGAATCTCCGGCAGGCGTTTCAGGATCACACTCCTGTTGAGGGCGTCATTGAAAAGCTTGTCAAGGGCGGATATGACTTCAACCTCGGCTACGAGACGCACGCTTTTCTTCCCATCAGTCAGTCTGATATACAGAAGGTTGACAAGCCGGAAAAACTGCTCGGCTTAAAGACCCCGGTCTATGTCGAAAGGCTGTATTCGGATGGCAAGCAAAATATTGTGGTAAACCGCCGCAAGTGGCTGGAAGAAGATATAGAAAGGAAACGGGACGCGTTCTTTGAAAATACGCCTATTGGAAGCGATGTTGTAGGAGTTGTAAAAAGTTACACGTCATTTGGCGCGTTCATCGATCTGGGCGGTTTTGACGGGCTTCTCCATCTTAACGACATGAGTTGGGGGCATGTGAATCGCCCCAAGGACTTTGTGAAGCGCGGACAGGAAATCAAGCTCAAGGTTATACGGCTTGATCCCAATGAAAAACGCATCAACCTTTCGATCAAGCATTTTACTGACGACCCGTGGATACATTTTGAGGACAAGTATCACGTCAACGACATCAGGAAGGGCAAGGTCACCAAGATCACCGATTTCGGCGCGTTCATTGAGTTGGAAGAAGGCATTGAGGGGCTTGCGCATATATCCGAGTTTTCCTGGGTGAAAAAAGTCCAGAAGCCGGAAGATATGGTGAGCATCGGCTCTGTGGTTGAGTGCATGATTTTGGGGTACGATTTGCAGGCGGGCAGAGTGTCGCTTGGTTTGAAGCAGGTGACAGCTAATCCGTGGGCGACCGTACATGAGTGGTATCCGGTCGGCACGCGGCTTTCCAGAAAGGTTGTAAAGATCACCAACGCGGGCGCGTTTATTGAGCTTGAGGAAGGCATTGACGGGTTTCTCCACGCGGACGACATTTCATGGACAAAGAAGGTCAAGCGGCCGTCTAGTGAACTGCAAGTGGGGCAGGAGATTGAGGTTATGGTCATTGCGCTTGAAAAAGACAATCGCAATATCAGACTCGGCGTCAAGCAACTCACCGAAGATCCGTGGAAGGCATTCGCCTCTGCGTACAAGCCGTCTTCCTTCATTGAAGGCGAGGTCTCCTCCATCACCGATTTTGGCGTTTTCGTCAAAGTGCCGGGCGGCATTGAAGGGCTTGTTCACAAGTCCAATCTGCCTGAAAACAGCGGAGAAACTCCTGATGAAGCCATGAAAAAGTACCACGTGGGCGACAAGGTGAAAGCGGTTGTGCTTGAGATACAGCCCGATAAACAAAAAGCCGCGTTCTCCATCCGCGATTATCAGAGGAAGATGCAGCGCGAGGAGGTGTCTCAATACATGTCTACCGACACCGGAGATGGATCAAAGATTACGTTAGGCGATCTATTGAAATCGAAGCAAGCTGAGGATGGAAAGTAGTCCCCGGCCACGCGCCGGCTGTTGTAACTGATATGCAAATCGTTGATGTCTTGAAATTTAAAACATTTGTTGAGATTAATACGCGGATAAATTCGAATTTTCAAGATATTAATGATTTGTTGACGGAGATTATGGCTTCGGCGGCGCGTTTATGCGATGCCGAGGCTTCGAGCCTGCTTCTTGTTGACAAAAAGACAGGCTTTCTTCATTTTGAAGTCGCGTTGGGTCCAAAGGGGTCTGAGGCGAAACGGTTTGTCGTAAAGCCCGGAGAAGGAATCGCAGGCTGGGTCTTTGCCCACAACGAAGCGGTTATCCTAAGCGACGCGGAAAAGGACAGACGCCATTTATTTGCTATTTCAAGAGATATAGATTATCCATGTGAAACCATGATTGCCGTTCCTATGCATGTCAAAGAAGAGTGCATAGGGGTTCTTGAGATCATCAACAAAAAAGACGGTCTGTTGTTTACGAAGAGCGATCTTGAATGGCTTGAAATATTTGCCAATCAGGCCGCGTTAGCTATTACAAACGCGCAAAGCATGGAACACGCCCACGGCGAAATTCAGCGGTTGCAAATTGAGCTTACGGATAAACAGGGATGGGAGAAAGGGTATCACCCCCTGATTGCAAAAAGTCCGATTATCCTTGAAAAACTCGATATGGTTGAGCGTATCGCGCAGACCGATTCGTCGGCGTTGATTTTGGGAGAGAGCGGGGTGGGCAAAGAGCTTTTCGCCGAACAGATACATCTACGCAGCCCCCGGCGCAACGCCCCGTTTATCCGCGTAAACTGCGCCGCTCTGCCTGAAAATCTGCTTGAAAGCGAGCTTTTTGGGCATGTGAGAGGCGCCTTTACGGGCGCGGTGTCCAACAGGAAGGGGCGCTTTGAATTGGCGGACGGGGGAACCATCTTCCTTGACGAGATTGGGGAGTTGCCGCTTTCGTTGCAGGCGAAACTGCTCCATGTATTGCAGCAAAAGACGTTTGAGCGGGTGGGAGAAGCCTCGCCGGTTACGGTGGACCTGCGTATTCTGGCGGCTACCAACCGCGATCTGGAGGATATGGTGGAAAAAGGCGAGTTTCGCAACGATCTGTACTACCGGCTTAATGTGCTTCCTCTGTATGTGCCTCCATTGAGGCAGAGACCCGAAGACATACCGGAGTTGGCTCAGTTTTTTCTTAAAAAATATTCGCTTGAGATGAAGAAACAGTTTGATGGCTTTTCTGAAGACGCTTTGCAGGCTATGCTGACGTACTCGTGGCCCGGAAATATACGCGAACTGCAAAACTGCGTTGAGCGGGCGTGTGTGTTGGCGCAGCATAACCGCATAGGGGCGGGCGATCTCTTTCTTAAAAGGACGAATCTTGTTGAGAAAGAGGAGATTTTCGATCTGAAAACCGCGCTAGATTCGTTCAAAGCCGGGTTTATAAAGAGAGCGCTTGAAGAAAACAAGTGGAACCAGACAGCCACGGCGAAAATTTTGGACATACAGAGGACATATTTGTCAAAATTGATAAAAGATTTGGGAATTGAGCCGGTTCAGGCGGAGCACGGCGCGAGAACCGGCGGACGCTGATCGGGCGAATCTGCGAATGACAGGAGGATATATGGTCGATAAGGAAAAAAAAGAAAGTGTTGAAAAAAAAGACGATGTAAGTACAATCCAGAAAATAAGCGACTTCATTCAGAGAAACCGGGTCGCTTTCCTTGTTTTTTTGATCCTTGTGGTTGTCGCGCTGGCGGCTCTCATTACGGTGACAAGCGTGTTGAGTTCGCTTAACGCAAAAGCGATAAGCCAAATGGAGGCGTTGAGTCAGCGATATGAGACCTTGCGGTTTGACATCGCCGAGGCATCCAAAGACGCCGACACGCAGACCCTCGTAAACGATTTGGCGGCGTTTGCGTCTGCCCATAAAGGGTATATTTCAGCGCGGGCGCACTTAACCGTAGCGTCAATTTATTCGGATAAAAAGAATTGGGTGGAAGCTGAGAAGGCGTGGTCCGCCGTTGCGGTTGCGGCTAAAGGCACGTACCTTGAGCCGGTGGCGATGTACAACCAAGCGGTCGCCCTTGAGGAGCAGAATAACACGCAAGCCGCCATTGAGTTGTTTACGCAAGCCGCCGCATTCACCGAGTTTCCGGGAGCGTCCCGCGCCCAGTTCAATACCGGGCGGTTGCGGGAAGGCGTGGACAA
>JAIRTS010000195.1 GCA_031254795.1 Treponema sp. | reverse complement strand
AAGCCGATCTCACGGCTGTCGCGGGAACGCCCGCTGTTGTCTCCTATGAGATAAACCCCTTTCTCCCGGTCGGCAGCCGCCACCCGTTTGACGAGCCTTTCATGGAAAGGATTGTTTTTGTTGGTGATGACAATATCGCCGGCGCGAGGGCGGCGCGCCCAGCGCAGGACGATCACGATGTCGCCGTCACGCAGAGTGTCTCGCATGCTGTCTCCATTGACTATGGCCAAACAAAAGACAAACCGGTTTACGACAAGTATGAGCAACCACACGACAAGCCAGAACAGGCCGTTCCGTTTATTCACACGCATGGCATTTATTGGAAAGCGCGGGCGAACTGCCCAGCCCTGAAGGGCGCGGGGCAGTCCATTGATTACACCCAAACGGAAGCCGCCTCCGGATTAGGCTTTTCTCAAAGCGTTTTGATATACTGTTCCAGCAACATGGCGAAACGGCTCATCTCTTCCGGACGTATATCCCCGATGTTCGCTATGCGGAAGGTCGCGGCGTCCGAAAGTTTTCCGGGATAGATTGTAAAGCCAGCCTCGCGCGCGAGATCGTGCAGATCGTCAAACCGGTATTTGGGGCTGTCAGGCTCAATGATCGCCGTTATCAGCCTTGACTGCGCCTCTTCTGGAACAAGCATGTTGAGATTGAGGCGTTTTATCGCATGAACAAGGATTTCCCAACAGGCGCTGTACCTCGCGTAACGCCCCGCTATCGTCTCCAGCCTCGCCTCAATTATCGCCTGCCGCAACGCGTAGAGCGTTTGAACGGGCGGCGTGAAGCGCATTTGTCGTGTTTTCTTGAAATACGCGTACTGATCCCATAGATTGAGGTAATAACTCCGCATGGGATACGCCTTGAGTTTTTCGAGCGCCTCTTTTCGGCAGAACACAAACGCGACGCCCGCCATCCCCTGTATGTTCTTGTTTGACGTCGACGCCATGAAATCAAAGCAATCCCTGTCCATGTCAATGGGGATGGCGGCGAAGGCGCTCACCGCGTCGACAATCGTAGTGACGCCGTGTTCATGGCAGAAACGGCAGAGCTCCGGCGCCGGGTTCAAGAGTCCGGTCGTGGTCTCGTGATAGACGATGGCGAAATGGGTGTACATTCCGTCGAGCAGCGTTTGCTTCACGCGATCCGTATCAAGCGGCATGAAGCCTGAACTTTTGTACACATCAAAATTGAGGCGATACGCGGAGGCGATTTTGGCGAATCGCTCGCCGTACGCGCCGTTGTCGATTATCAGTAGCTTTCCATCCTCCGGCACGCACGAAGAAAGCATCGCCTCATCGGCGGCGGTTCCTGACCCGCCGAACAGCGCCGTCTCAACGCCGCCGCCACCCGCGAAGAGCGACAACTCCGTAGATATCCATTCCATCACATCGCCGAATTCCGCCTCACGCGGGCATATATCCGCGCAAACCTGCGCATACTTCACGCTGTCAGTCGTGGTCGCGGGACCCGGATTCAAAAGCGTCTCCCTCCTGATCGACAAAAGGCTCTCCGCCTCTTGTATCCGCGGGTACACAGACTCCCGCGCCGCCTCAAGATGAGCCTCGCAATCTATCTCGCGCCACAAGTAACGCTCAATTTTCCGCACAAAAACCGGCGTCCGGTTTTCCGCGTCCGATGAGACCGCGACGAGCGCCGCCTCGTATTCCATTTTCGGCGTGTCCACCATGCGGGCGTTCCAGTAGGAAACCATCGCCCCAAGCGCCGCAACCGTCAACCGTGAAACGCCCGCCAATTCACCGGCAAGAGAGCGAATTTCGGCGCGGTTTTTAGACTGGCGAAGCAAAAACCCGTCCGCGTCCGCCTCAAGATACACCTCGTCGCCCGAATTCGTTGGGCCTGACGCCAGAACCACGTTTTTGCGCCGCTCATTTATAAGAACGCGCAGTCCCGCCGCGTCATAAATCAGGTCAGATTCAAGCAACAAAAAATCTCCCTTCACAAACGGAGCGCAACAGGCGAGCGTCCCCATGCTGCCCGTTTCCGCATAGCGGGCGTTGTGCGCGAGGCGGACGCCTCCCCCAAGCCGCTCAAACCAACCTGCGCAGTGGCCGGTTCCTATGATGATTTCCTCAACCCCGGCCGCAATCAATTTTTTGATGGACTGTTGGACAATCGGAACGCCGCCAATTTCGACAAACCCCTTCGGCATTGAAGCCGTTTTTTCTTTCAAGCGGGAGCCAAGCCCGCCCGCCATAATAACCGCCTGCCGTATCATCGGCGCGCCTCCTCAACACTATAACGCCAGAAACATCTCTGGCGCCTTAAAGCGCTCTAATTATACGAAATCTGAAAGAGGCTTTCAATAGCAGTCCTCGCGCCGGCCAATAGCCCTTTCCGCGACCAGCAAATCATCATAATTGTCTATTTCGAACCATCCTCGCTTAATCCGCAACGCGCGTAGCTTCACTCCGACGTCGATAAGCCCTTGCAATAAATCCGTCATATACATTTGCCGGTAATTGCGCGTAGTACGCCAGAGGGGAATATTCGCCGCGCTCCGTTTCGCCGCCTCGCCGGCGACCGCCAGCAGAGACGCGAGTCCGCTCTGTCGAAAACGCGTCAACCCGATATACTGGGACTCGATCTCGGAAAGCGATTTTGTTTTCTGCCCTATCTCAGTCAGATAGCCCTCAGCGTCAATTTTGAGTGTTTCCACGTCGCTCAAGGGATCCTCACAGCGTTCATTCCAGTATTTATACCAATCGTCGTCAACAACAACAGACGCCGGATATGGCGCGTCCAGCGCCTCTCTCAACACCGCCTCTTTATAAAGTATGTCGCCGTAGGAAATAATAATGTCATCCCGCATTTCATCGCGGGCGCACATCAGACTGTATACCATATTGCTAGTCTCATACTCTTTATTGACACAAAAAGAAACATTCATACCGGACAAGTGTTCCCTCAACACTTCTTGCCGGTAACCGCATACAATCAAAATGTCTTCTTCCCGAATGCCGCACTGTTTCATGACATCAATTTGGCGTTTCACAATACTTTTTCCTGACACCGGAACCATACATTTCGGCATGCTATCCGTTAAAGGACGCAAGCGCGTTCCCTGTCCGGCGGCTAAAATAACAATTCGCATATTATATTCCTTTGAGCCTGTTTTGGAAAAGCGGTCCAAAACTCGCTTTTTCCCTGAAATCTAAAGTCGCTGTTCCAAAACCGACGCCCCGGCGCACGTTTTGGAACAGCCTCCTTCTATTAAATTTTGGACTAGTTCAATATCCCTTTCCCGGCTTTTCTCTTCCCGTTCGGGATGCCACATGACGCCCATAATAGCGCGAGACCTATGCCCCATCGCTTCAATAACCCCGTCGCCGCTTGAAGCCAAGGGGAAAAAATCATGCTGGAGTTTTGTCACGCCATAGTTATGATAGCTATTTACATCCACTTCTTTTCCCTTGAAATGCAAACGATGGCGAACCGCCGCATGCCCTTCAACTTTTTGCAAAACCCCTCCGAAAAAGCAATGAATAAACTGCATGCCTCTGCATACGCCCAAGACCGGAATATTCTCAGCCATTGCATATTCTAAAAGCCGCCGCTCTGTTTCGTCCCGTTCGGGCGCACTGCCACCGTACGCAACAAGATCATTGCCCCCGGTGAAAATCAATCCCGCAGGACTCATCGCTCTAAAAATATCCGCCGCGACAGCCGCATGATTCGGCGCCGCCGCCGGTACATAGCCACAATCCATAATAAAACGATACCAATTTTGATCAAGGCAATCCCGCCGTTCCCCGTAAGATTCCACCACTTCCACCCGCTGGCTCAACAACACTATTTTCATCTTAGTCCCCGCGTCATCTGATTATTTCCACCTTTTTGAGCGCGCAGTCCAGCTCAAGATATTCCGCTTGCGCGAGCCGGTTATAAAGCTTCTCGCCCGCTCCCACAATAGCCGGAAGCGACAATTCGCCAGCGCGGATCGACATGTGCGAATTCGCGCCGCCATATTTTGTAATGAAGCCCGCTATGTTTTTTGAAAATATCCAGTCATAACCGGGATCCGCGCTTGGTATCATCAGAATGGAGCCTTCCAGCTTGCCGTCAGTTTCAAAGCATACCGGCCCCGCCGCCTTGTTCAATGTGATAAAATTCGGAGAAGCGTCACTCAAATGGAAATAATAACAATCATCCGGCTTTGTGATCACCGGCGGCATAGTGAAGCCCAGCGTGTCTTGATAACGCTCCTTCCCTTGCGCTATTGATTTCGCCATGCTGTCGCCCACATCCTTTTCAGAATTATACAACCCCTTCCATATTTCAATATCCATATAAGAAAGGTCTTCTTTGGCAAATCCGTATTCAGATCCGATCTCGCCAATCATTACCAGCGCGTCGGAAACGTTTTTTGAAAATACAAATTTCGAATACTCACGCCCTTCTATGGCGCCTTTCAAAAATTGAAAGAGCCCCAGCACATCGTCAGACAAATCGAACTTTTTCAGCAATATTCTAATGCGTTCCAACTGGGAAACCGTCAAACGAAACTCCCGTTCATACGACGCTGTATTTCTCGCGTTTTCCCAATTGAAGTAGCGATCCGGCGCCTCGTCATACCGGGGAGAACATATATCATACATCCCTGGTCGCAAATGTCCATATTCGCTCAAAAACGCCTCTTTCCTCAATTGGGCGAAGTCTTTCGCCATATTCGTGCTCACCGTATTCAGGCTGGCTATATACCCATTGTATTCTTCCCGTGAAAACACCCCGCAGGAAACAAACGACTTCAGCATCTGCACCGCGACAAATCCAGCCCGCGCAAGCCCGGCAAACGGCAACGTCCCATAGCGCCGACAGTCTTCCAACAGCCAGTACACCTTTCCAACGCGGCTTAGATCGCTGTCCATTATTTCCTGACGCCGCCGCTTCAGAATGTCTATCTTGCCAGCGTCCACCGTCCACAGCCCGTTGTCCACGTCAATAATGTGATTAGTCAATTGCCGCAGACTCTCCGCCAGCTTCCGGCGCTCCTCTTGGCTAAAGCCGTACTTTCGCAACGCCTCCACTCGCTCCTCCAAATCAAACGTGTAACAGGAAAATATGATTTCAAATTCAACCTTGTCGTGCATCTCCGGATGCTCTATCAACTGGCTCAGGTAATAATTCACCAGCTTGTCCGCCAAATCCGCCTCTATGCTTTTGGGAATGAACGAATTGAAACTCACTCTCGTGTCTATATACGGCAATCCCGCGAAATCTACTATCAGCGGAAACGAGCGCAAATCTTTATAGCCATAGCTGTCCCGCTGATACGCCCACGTCCCGTCCGTAACCAAATTTTTATACAGGGACAACGCCAATGGCTTTGGGCGCACGCCGATAATTTCCGCGGGATTCCAATCGGGCATGACACCGTAAACCGGCCTTTCCCCGAAAATATACGGCTTCTTTCCCAAACTTCTCCGTATATATCCCGCAATCCGTTTTAGCGCCGCATCCTGCTTGGCGACATCTTTCCCCGCTTGTCTCATGACCAACGGCCTGACCTGCAATATATACACCTCGCGCCTGGCGGCGACCGCGAATTCAATGTCCAACGCCCGACCCCCAAACCACCCCTCTATTTCTTCAGCCGCCGCCGTCACCTTGTCCAGAACGGAAAAGCCCGTCGCCCCTCCGTATCCCTTAAATCGGTAAAAGATTTTTATATCGGCCCCCAATCCCGATGTGACCGAAGACGTCGAACCGCTCTTGTCATCATAATTAACCACATAATAATTCCCGCCCGTATTGGGATCCGTCGTAAACAGCACCCCGCTTGACGCGACATTTCGCAACATAGGCTGAATGAACACCTCATCATCCGCCGTTTGCCCCTCTCCATACGACGCTATCACCCGCTCCACCGCGTCGTTTATGTTTTGTTCGCCGCTCACATCCAGCGCCGACTCATACATGCCGGCCTTCGACTCCTCTCCGGCGTCTTCATTCAGGGCGCTCGACCGTACGATGACGCTGTCCTTCCCCCAACTCTGTCTCGATATCTTTTCTAAAACGCCCTCCCTATTTTCACGCCATTCTTTAACGGTGAACCTAACCATTGGCAGAATTTTCGCCGAGGTCAGCTTCCCTCTCAACGCTTCAAGCGTCCCGGCTTTCGTGCTTTTCGTCATCATTTTTCTCCTTTCTTGCCACAAACTCCGATTGTTCTACCTTGTAAATTATATTGGCATGTAAAAAACAAATGTCTATATCCGCCGTTTCAATAGCGTGGCTCCCAAGAATATCTCATGCTTGGGAGTTTTAGAGCGGATAGTTTTCCATAATATTACTTTTGAGCCTGTCCCAAAACTAATTGACTGTACGCTACGCGCACGGTTTTGGGACAGGCTCTTGCGGTTTTTCAGGCTTTCAGCCTTGCAAAACCGCGAATTTCACGGTTGCTTTCCCAAAAACTGAAGTTTTGGGAAAGCCTCTTTTATAAAAACATTTTAGTTTCTGCCAGAACCGTCAACTCCGCATCCATGCTCTACCTTTAACAGAGCGATATGTTTGAGAACCGGATGAATGATATAATACGTGTCTCCTTTTTCAGGCTCTTGTCTTGTCTCTGTGAATTCGCCCTTTTCACTATATTCTTCCAGCGCCTTTTTTAGCGTCATGGCCCGTATATATGGATCATATATATAATCAATATCCACATGGGGGGGGGGGGGGCAAACGAAGAGGCGGTTATGACATTTCCCTCGTCAATTTCGGGAGTGAGAAAAATCGCGCTTGCCCCGCATGCATTTTCCATTAATATGCTGTAATAGACCGTAGTACTGCCACGGTATTCCGGCAGCCGTCCGGCGTGAACATGCAGAAATTTCTTGCCCGTCTCAAACAAGCGCGGTTTCAGCAATTGCCCGCCGAATCCTGAATATATTATATATTTCTCAGCAATGCCTCGCAGTCTTTTAACGACGGAATCGTCATTGATATTATCAGACAGCAATATTTCAAACGGTATATTATTTCGTTCCAATGTGAAGACAACCGGCTCGTCTTTATCAAAATATCGCCCGTCTTTCTTGCATGACGACACCCGCCGCTCTTTTTCCAAGAAAACAGATTGTGGCTCAGGAGAAAGAATGTAGCATTTATTAATCTTTATTCCTTCCCTGCACAAAACTTGGATATACGCCTTCGTTCGAACTGTGTTCGCGGCGACTAAACAAACATCTTTCAGCGCGCCTTGCACTTCGCTCCCTCCTGTTCTTTAGACGCCATGATAAACCGCCTGAACCATCCGCATTTCCTCAGACAATAAATACCGCAATGTCTCAAGCTCGAAATTATTTAATTTGTCTTTCAAAGAGATCAAGGTGTCGTCCAGCTTTAACAGCGAATTCAGATATTTAAGATTTCTTTTTTCCTTATATGCGAAAACCAATCCACAACCGAACAGCGGATACAAGCCGCAATCGTAAAAATCACTCTCGTCCAATGGCCTGAAATTGCTATTATAACAGTGGTATAACCGTTTTCGGACTTCAAATGTCTTGACAATCCCGTCAAACATTGAGTATTCTGCTTCTCCCCCGCTTTTATTCGCAGGCGGGTCCAATACCCCGCCCTTTAGGGCGGTTTCAATAGCGGCATCCGCTTTCGGTTCAAGGGTATTGGATCCCGCATACAATCCATGCCTATCAGAACCAACATACCCCGTCCCTTTAGGGCGGGGTTGTTGATTTAACATACACAGGAGAAACGCGCAAAGCTCACGACGCAAGACAATATATTCTCCCTTAACCGGTTTTGAGTAATAATCCTTTGCTATATTCGCGCAGTAATCCGCCAATTCATTCTCTTGAATGACAGGCGAGCCTTTTAGAACTGACAAGTTTCTGCTTTCTTTGTATGCGGCGAGAAACGACTCTCCCTGAAAACCGCTGTATTGGTAAGACTGTCTGTTTTCCAAATTGTTGTCCGTAATATACCCATATTCCACGCCTATACGCCTCCTCGCAGCCGCTCAATAATATATCTCCCGCCGATCTCTCCGCTTTTTCCAAAATTAAACAGATGCTCCTCTCTGATCTTTCTTATCTTTTCCGTATAGTCTGACGCTTTGTCCAATAATTCTCTGACGGCGCCCTCGGCTCTTCCCACCTCATTTTTCTCCAGTTGGATCCCGATCTCGCTTCGCAACGCCAGATTCAACGGCTTCAGCGGCAACTCGCTCCAGCGGGGGTTGGGCGTTTTCATTTCCGTATTGACAAACAGCGCCGGCTTTTCAACCGCGAGGGCGAATTCGTAGGCTATCCACGACCAGTCGGAAATAAGCGCGTCCGCGCCGTACACCGTCTCATTGGAAGAAAAATCCGCCTCAATTATAAAGTCATCCCCCGCTTCTTTCCCATATTTCGCCACAATCGCATTCCATTTCTCTCCAAACCGTTTTATATACTCAGGGTGCGGGCGCAAAATTACCTGCCACCCTTTGTGAAGCAGCGCCGGCAACAGTTCGTCAAGGCAACTGTCCAAAATATTGTCATAATGCCATGAGGGCGCGATTAAAACGCGACGCAGGGGCTTGTTGTTATAGAATTCACGACGCGCAAGATACCGCTCCCGCATATTCTCTATGACGCCGTAGCCGCACTCCACCAGCCTTTTAGCCGGAAGGTTGTAAAGCCTCTCGCTTTCGCGCGCTTCCAAAACATGATGCTTGCCGGTACAAAATATGGTGTCATAATAATCGAGCGCCCCGTGCCGTATTGTGTTGATGAAGCTGAGCGGCCCATGAAACATATACACATACTCCACATCCTTGCGCGTCCGCGAGCGTTTTATGTGCATTCGCTCCAAATCGGGCATGGTCATCACCACCATGTCCGCGTCCATCCTCATCATAAACGGTATGAGCCTCAACTCCCCAATGTAATACGGCGCGATCTTCGGATCGCTCCTCCTGAATATCGCGTCGCCCGGATCGCTCGTCACATAGTGGATCACGATGTCCGAGCTCCGCAAAATGTATTCTATGACGTTCTCAAAATACTTGTAAAAACCGCTTTTCTCCGAGTAAAACACCAGTTGTTTGTTCTCCGTCGCGAAGAAACGGTGAAAATCCGCGTCCTCCCTCCGCTTGTTTTCTTTTTTCTCGCGGGCTTTCTTTCCCCCGTTTTCATCCTCGCCCTCGTCCACCCGCGCTCTGGCCGCGCCGCAGTCTATATATTTCCGCGGGTCGTACAGCGCGTTCAGAATATACAACTGCGCCACGCCGAACAGGTTGCTGAAAATCCAGTACAACCCCACGCCCGCCGGAACCGAGAGTGTGAAATACCATGAAAACCCTGTCAGAAACGCGGTCATAAGCCACTGACTCACTTCGCCCTGCTCCCGCTGCAACACGTTGGCTCTGTTTTGCGCCATGCACAGCGCGAACGCGCTTAGGCACGCCAGTATCGGGATGGCGAGCAGTCTGCCCTCCGGCGGCAGAGTCGGCGTTTGGGTGAGGTCCGCGCCGAGAAAAACAAGGCGCAAGGAACGAATTTTTTGCAACGCGCCGAGCGTTTCGCCGCCGTAAAACATTCGCCACTGGGAAAGACGCGCGGGATTGGAGACGGCTTCTATTATTTTTATGTGCGCGGCGGCGCCGAGGTCGTCCGTCCGCAGGATTTCCGCTGTTTTGGCGAGCAAGGCGTCGACAACGCCCGCGTCGAGCCCCAAGAGATGGGTCAGCGGGTTGTAGATGACGTTGATAAGCCCGATGACAAGCGGTATCTGGAGGAGAAGCGGCAGGCAGCCCAAAGCCGGGCTGTATCTCTCGCTTTCGTAGATTTTGATCTGCTCCTCCGCTATGCGCTCCTTGTCTCCCTGATGGCGGACTTTGACCTCGTCAAGACGCGGCTTGAGCTTGACCATCTTGACCGAGTTCTTCTGCGCGGCCAACGCTATTGGCAACAGAATTATCTTCGTGAGCAGGGCGAACAGGATGATCGCCGCCCCATAGTTTCGCGTCAAGCCGTAGCACAACCGCATGATCCACCCCAGCGGACACGCTATCAGCGAGATGATAAAATCCATAGACGCTCCTTTGAATTGACTTCTTCACAAACACACGCCGTTCTGACATGGGACAAGCCAAAACGCATGGAGGAAATGAGAAAACAATATTGCCGCCGCGCGGTGGAGAATTAACGACGGGGAGGAGGCAAGCTAAACAGTGATATACGCGTGAATTCCCCTGTCCCAGGATAATGGCTTCTAGAGACAGTTATACCT